>NZ_JBHSQK010000025.1:0-33341 GCF_042658055.1 Pseudonocardia lutea | reverse complement strand
CGACCTCGCCGGGTGGCGGGCGGTGTTCGCCGTGAACGTCCCGCTGGGCGCTGCGGTGTTCTTCACGGGGTACCGGTACCTGCCGCGCATCATCCCTGCGGGACCACGCCCGGCGTTCGACCTGCCGGGCATGGTGCTGTTCGCGCTGTCGCTGACCTCGCTGCTGGTCGTGCTGATGACGCCGCAGTGGTGGCCGCTGCTGGCGATCACTGTCGCCGCCATGGTGCTGTTCGTCCGTCGCGAGCTTCGACACGGGGAACCGTTCCTGGACCTGCGGGCGGCGGGAACGAATGTGGCCCTGTCGTTGACGTTCCTGCGCACGCTGCTGGTGAGCGTCGCGTTCTACGCGTTCATCTACGGCTACCCGCAGTGGGTCCAGCACACGCGTGGCCTGTCGCCCGCGGCGAGCGGCCTAATCCTGCT
Source organism: Pseudonocardia lutea (assembly GCF_042658055.1). Classification (NCBI taxonomy): domain Bacteria; kingdom Bacillati; phylum Actinomycetota; class Actinomycetes; order Pseudonocardiales; family Pseudonocardiaceae; genus Pseudonocardia; species Pseudonocardia lutea. The sequence goes on along the minus strand of NZ_JBHSQK010000025.1, from coordinate 32,918 downwards.
GCCGGCGTTCCTGGCGGCCATCGCCGCGTCCGCCGTGACCGGGAGTTCGCCAGTCGTGCGGAAGAAGTTGATCGTCGCCATGATCGTGCTCTGCGCACCGACCCCGCTGCTGCTCACGCTCGGCGACACCGGCCCGGTGTGGGTGCTCGTGATCCCCTGCGTGTTCATGGGGGCCGGGCAGGCGATCGCCCACCTCGCCAACCAGACTGCGCTGCAGCACCAGGCCGACCCGGCTCGGATGGGTTCCTCAGCTGGGTTGCTACGCACCTTCACCCATCTAGGGGCGGTGCTCTCGGCGACGGTCAACGCAGCGCTGTTCGCCGGAGGCGCAGTGACCTCCGCTCTGCACGGACTGGCCTGGTTCATGGGCGGCACCGTAGTCGCGACGCTCGTCGTCGTGATCACCGATCGCTCACTGGCACGGCTGGGCCGCCGCCCCTGAGACTGGATCAGTGAGCGCTTTCCGTCCTGGTCGGAGGTGGGCGTGAGCTGCTGCGGCGTGGCGTCACCGGATGAGTGAAGCGCCTGGTAGACGGGCGATTGACTAGATCAACTCGAGCTGACCAGGAGCTTCGGTTGCCTTCCTACCCTTCGGGGTTGTCCGTGTCCAACCACGCCCTCATCACCCTCGCCGACGCCCTCCGCGGCCGCCGTACGAAGGTCGTCACCCGGTAGCGGCGGCGGTCCGCCGGGGACCAGGCCGTGCTCGTGCCGGCGCACCTGGCAAGGGCGACACCTACGCCGAGCTCGCCGCCGGATACCGCATCGGCACGACCACGGTGTTCCGCGACATCAGCGAGGCGATCGAGGTCCTCGCCGCCCTCGCCCCGACCCTGGCCACAGCGATGGCGCTCATCAAGGCCAAGGCGTTCGTCATCCTCGACGGAACCCTGCTGCGCATCGACCGGGTCGGGATGGGCTCAGGACGGGACCGGCCCTACTACTCGGGCAAACACAAGTGCCACGGCGTGAACGTGCAGGTCATCACCGATCCGGCGGGCCGGCTGGTGTGGGCGTCGGCCGCGCCACCCGGCGCCCGCCACGACATGGGCGCTGCCCGCGACCACGGCATCCTCGAGGCCTCCAGACAGCGCAGGTGAGGGTGATCGCCGACAACGGCTACCGTGGGTCCGGGTTCGACGTCCCGCAACGTCCCCGCCCGAAAGACCCCGAGACCGCCAAGCGGCGCAAGCTCTCCCGCAACCAGCCCGACGTGAACTCCGCCCACACCCGTCAGCGCGGGCCGGGCGAGCGCGCCAACGCCGTCCTCAAGACCTGGCGCGTCCTACGCAAGATCCGCTGCTGCCCTCACCGGGCCACCGACCTCGTCAAGGGCGTCCTCGTCTCATCCACGCCGGCTGAAGCCAAATGGCAAGGGCTCAGTGGGACCAGAGGGCTGACGCCGCTCCACCGGAGGATGCGCCAAGCGGTATCGCGTTCACCAGCTCCGAACGCGACGACCAGATCGCCCGCCGCCACGCCAAAGGCTCCCGAGACGGCCGCCCACCAGCCTTCGACCCGGTCGTCTACGCCGGCCGCAACGTCGTCGAGCGCTGCTTCAACCGGCTCAAACAGTTCCGCGACCTGGCCACCCGCTACGCCAAGCGCGCCGCCTACTTCCGCGCCGAGATCACCATCGCCGCCACGATCCTCTGGCTCCGCCAGGACTTACAGGACACCCAGCCTCTGCCGCCCCCGACCGGGTTGCCCGTGATGAGCTGCTGTCGCTGGGCCTCGCTCAGGTCGCGTGCGCCCGGCACGAGCGAGGGCGGAGGGTGGGACAGCCCGCCCGAACCCAGTTCCAGCACGCGCTCCTCGGGCTGGACCTGCGGGCCCCGCTCCGCAGCCTGCTCCCGGTTCGAACGGCGGCGCGGTCGGGGTGGCGGCGGCGAGGGGCGAATGCCTCCGGGGTCATTGACTCACAGCTCGTCGAGGCCCTGCGCTATCTGGTGCAGCCGGTGCATGTCGTGGAGCACCAGCACCCCGGCCTTGCGTTGCACGAGACCCTCTTCGCGGAGCTCCCTGAGCAACCGGGTGACCACCTCGCGGACCGTCCCCGTCGCGTGGGCGAGATCCTGCACAGACGACCGCATCACCACGGCCGCGCCTTCCCGCACCGCGAGGTCGAGCAGGTGCCGAGCCACGCGCTGACGCAGCGGGGACAGGACGTGCTCGGCCAACAGGGACACACTCGCGTGGTGCGCGTCCAGCAGTCCGCTGATCACCGCACGCGACATCGTGGCGTCGACATCCGCCAGGGACTCGACCACCGAGGTCCGGAAGATCACCATCCGGCTGTCGAGGACGGCCTGCGCATCCGTGGTGGGTCCCGCCTTACCGTCCACCGTCCGCAGGTTCGGCACGCCGAACGCCGAACCGGGACCGGCGTACTGGAAGGTGACCTGCCGGGCGCCCGATGCCACGTACACCCGCAACGAGCCCGTGACGACGAGTCCCACCTTGGCCACGCTGCTGACGGAGCGCAGGTGGTCGCCGGCCGCGAGGTGGAAGTGCTCGGCCGTGTCGAGCAGTTGCCGACGGGCGTCAGCGGAGACACGCGCGTAGCCGCTGCTGAACCAGGCGGCCTTGAGCTCGTCGGTCTCGTGGATGGAGTCGGCGTCGACTGACATCGGGATCCTCTCAGCCTCGAGGCATTGCCGACCACCTCGCTGCGGCTGCGCCCGGTGCTCGACCGTGGCGGGGTGGCGCGTCCCGTCACACTACGTCTGCCGGCGCGCCACCGAAACCGCGTGCCCGTTCCGGCCGAGGGAGCGGCGACGGCGGCGCACCCCTGCCCGGAACGGATCGGCTGGTGGTTCCATCGCCTCACCGCTTCGCCCTCCGGGTACGGCCACGCCTGCCGGGACACGACCCCTGCGGACATTTGTTTCTGGTCCGGACCCGGCGCCGCTCCCACCATGGGGCACTCGCCTCGGGTTGTTCCGGGCGAGATCGCAGACTCCACCGAGGTGAGGGTGACAACGCTGCTGCTGTCGAGCCGCTCGTACCCCTGCTCGGTGGGGGCATCGTGTTCGGCGCGTCGTGGCGCAGCCCCGGGGTGCCGGAAACCGGGGCTCTACCAGTCCTCCTGACCCACCGCAGAACAGGCCCGTGCACTTGAGAGGCGACAACCGATGACCTACACCGTGTCGAGCATGCGAACCCCTCCCTCCACGTACGCGTGGAGCCGGTTCGGCGCTCCGGAGTACACCGACTGGCTCGACGAGTCGCTCTCCTGGAAGGAGAGCTGCTACATCGGTGACTGGTCGTTCCTGTGGCAGCACAGGATCACCGGACCCGACTCCCTCAAGCTGCTGGCCGACATCTCGGTCAACAGCTTCGAGGGTTTCCGGCTCGGGCAGAGCAAGCACGCCATCCACACCGATGCCGATGGCAAGGTCATCCACGAGGGCATCGTCACCAAGTTCGGCGACGACGACTTCGTGATGCACGGCCGGGGTGGGTTCTGGGCGAACTACCGGGCCGAGCGGGGCTCCTACGACCTGAAGATCACCCAGGAGGACTGGTTCATCTACCAGGTCTCCGGGCCGAAGGCCCTGGCGCTGCTGGACAAGCTGGCCACCGACAACCAACTGCGCGAGACGAAGTACATGCACGTCTGCCCCCTGAAGATCGCTGGCCACGACGTGGTGGCGCTCCGGCAGGGCATGGCGGGTGAGATCGGCTTCGAACTGCAGGGACCACGGGAACACGGGGACGCCGTCTACGCGGCGGTGCTGGAGGCCGGGCAGGAGTTCGGCATCCGCCGCCTCGGGGCTCGCGTCACGATGATCAACCACCTCGAGGCGTGCTTCCCGACGATCGCGACCGACTACATTCCCGCGATCTTCTCCCCGGACATGGCGGAGTACCTGGAGGTGTTCCGGTCCTCGATGCCGCCGTTCGCGCAACCGGCCTACATCGCCGGCTCCTACGACGGCCGTGACATCAGCGAGTACTACCGCAGCCCTGTCGAGCTGGGTTGGGGCCGCAACATCAAGTTCGACCACGACTTCGTCGGCCGCGCCGCGCTGGAGCGGGAGAAGGCACAGCCGCGCCGGGTCATCCGCACGCTGGAGTGGAACGCCGACGACGTCGTCGACGTGTTCAGCTCGTTGTTCCGCCCCGGCGAGCACTACCCGTTCATGGACATGCCGCGCGACCAGCGGGGGTTCATGTGGGCCGACAAGGTGACCGCAGGAGGTGAACTCGTCGGCGTCACCACCTCCCGAGGCTACAGCTACTACTTCCGCAAGATGCTGTCCCTGGCGACCATCGACGTGGCGCACGCCGACATCGGCGAGCGGCTGACGGTGCACTGGGGAACCCCGGACGGACCGCAGAAGGAGATCCGCGCCATCGTCGCACCGGCTCCGTACAAGCAGGACCGCAGCAGGGGCGACCTGCACGCCGTGTGATGCCGGTTCCATCGTGACAGCCAGCTGGTTCACCGCGGGCGCCGTCGCGGCGTGCGCTGCCTCGGGTGCAGGTCACCTGGCGCAGCTCGTGCTGCGGCGGCGGTCGCGGATCGAGGTGCACCACGACCTCGTGCAGTTGAGCATGAGCGCGGGGATGGCGGCGATGCTCGTCGGCCACGCCGCCTCGGCGACCACCGCCATCGTGGCACTGATCGTGCTCGTGACGTGGCCCGTCGTCGCTCGTGGCCCGATGCGCGACGCGGTCGACTGGCACCACGTGGTCGCTGCAGGAGCCATGCTGTTCATGGCCGTCGTGGGGCACAGCAGCGCGTACGTCCACGCGACGAGCTTCGGGATCTCGCTCGTCGCGCTCGCGAGCAGCGGCTACTACCTCTCGCACCTGATGTCCATCGCTGCGGGTCTGGAGGGGCCGACCCGCAGCGGAGGCGTCCTCGACCGCGTCACGTCGGCCACCATGTCATCGCTGATGGTCGTCATGCTCCTCGGGATGCTGTGAACCCTTTCTTGTCGGCGGCGGGTGCTGCACCTGCCGTCAGCGCTCGCTGCCGTCGGACGGGAACGCGGGCACCCGCCCGGATTTCACCCACCAGCACCGACCGGGCCTGGCCCGCCGTCACCACGCTGCCGGTGACCAGAACGGCCGTACGCGTGGGCCTGTCGGCTGCGATCCGCGTCGCCGCGGCGATCGGGTCGGGCAGCGGCGAGCGCACCACGACGTGGTCCGGTCCGAACCCCGTCGAGGCGACCTCTGCCAGTGCCGCCGCTGGCAGTGCCCGCGACGACTCGGCCTGCGTGACGATCTGCGATGCGACGGGTTCGAGTGCGTCCGGGATGCCGTCGACGTCCTTGCCGGCTAACACACCCCAAGCACCACGCCGAGGCGGGCCACGCCCAGCGACTCGCGCAGACCGCGCACGGTGGCGCCTATCCCGGCTGGGTTATGGGAGGCGTCGATCACCACGACCGGGTCGTCGGCCACCCGTTCCAGCCGGCCCGGTGCACGCACAGCGCCCAGACCGCGGTGGACTTGCTCCGCGGTGAGACGTGCGCCGTCGACGTGGAGGAACCCTTCGACCGCAGCGAGCGCCACGCCGGCGTTGTCGGCCTGGTAGGAGCCCAGCAGGCGCAGGAGGAGGTCCGGCAGCTCGCCGACACCGAGGCCCACGTGCAGCACCTGCTGCGGCCGGCCCAGGCCCACCGGGCCACGAGCGCCTCCTCGATCTCCGCGATCCTCTCGGCGGGTCGGCCGGTTATGCCGATCTCCTCAATGGCGGTGCGGTCGGGAGGTCCTGCACCTGCAGGGGCGCCAGGACGGCGGGGCGCTGGCCCCGCAGCGAGCTGACCAGGACCAGTCGGTCGGCCTCGGCAAGGTCGTCGGGGAACAGCACCCGCTCGCGCAGGAGCCCGACAGCGAGAAGCCGGCCGCGTTCGACTCCGGGCAGGCAGCCCGAGCCCAGCGGCGGGGTCCACCAGCGGCCGCCCAGGTGCGCGGCGAGGGTGGCGGTGCAGGTCTCGGTGACCTCGCCGCGCTCGTTGACCAGCACAACGTCGTCGGCATCCGGGTGGCGTCGCAGCCTGTCCAGGTAGGGCGCGCGGCGGCTGGTCTTGTGGTGGGGCCAGCAGCTCGTCGAGTCGATCGGCTCGGTGTCCACCGCGAGCCGAACCGGACCAGTGCCTGGGTCGGGTAGCGGCTCGAGGTCCACGGCGAGGGTGCCGTCGCGGCTGCAGCGCAGCCGGACCCGCGCGGGCCCGGCGCCGGTGAGCCGGGCCGCGAGGAGCCCACGGGCTGCTGCCTCGTCGAAGCGGAAGCCGAAGTAGCCCGCGGAGTCGGCGAGGCGGGCCAGGTGGGCGTCGAGGTTACGCACGCCCTCTCCTGGCCGGTGGCGCATCGTCTCGATCAGCTCGAACTCCTCGTGCCGGGCGGCCAGCACGCGCGACTTCGCCAGCAGTTCGGCGTACTCGGCCGCGGGCTCGGAGCTCCACGTGATCCCGCCACCGGCACCGTAGGTGAGGGCGTCGCGGGCGCGGTCGGCCTCGACGGTGCGGATGGCGACGGAGAACCGGGCGCGGATGGAGGCGTCCGGAGGACCCACGATCCCGATCGCGCCGCAGTAGACACCCCGCGGCCCGTCCTCGAGGTCCCGGATCAGTTCCATCGTCCGCGCTTTCGGGGCGCCGGTGACTGATCCGCACGGGAACAGCGCCCGGAAGATCTCCGTCAGGCCCACCCCGGGGCGCAGCTGCGCGGTGACGTCAGAGGTGAGCTGGTGGACCGTCTCGTAGCGCTCGGCGGCGAGCAGGCGCGGCACGGCGACGCTGCCGGGCTCCGCGATGCGCGACAGGTCGTTGCGGACCAGGTCGACGATCATGACGTTCTCCGCGCGCTCCTTCGCGCTGCCCCGCAGCGCGGCGACGGCCGCGGTGTCCTCCGCGGTGGTGCGCCCCCGCGCCGCGGTGCCCTTCATCGGCCGCATGAGGATCGTCTCGCCGCGCTGCTCGAAGAACAGTTCCGGGCTGGCGCTGGCCACCGTGAAGCGGCCCAGGTCGAGGTAAGCGTTGTGGGCGCCGCGCTGGCCGAGCGCGAGTTCCCGGTAGAGCGCCTCGGCGTCGCCCACAGGGGCGGCGTGCAGCCGGGTGGTGAGGTTGCACTGGTATGTCGCGCCCGCGGCGATGCGTTCCCGCACCCGCTCGACCGCGTGCCGGTGCGTCGGCGCGTCCCACGCGGGCGACCAGGTACGCGGCGGGACCGGCGCGCCCGGCGCCACCACGGGGACGCGCTCCGGTTGGTCCACGACGCCGAACCACACCAGCGGCAGTCCGTCCACCGGGTCGTGGCCGACCAGGTCGGGGTCCAGTCCGGCCGCGGCCTCGTAGGCGACGAACCCGAACGCCCACTTCCCCGCGTGCGTCTGCTCGTCCACCTCGTTGAGCGCGGTGGCCACCTCATCGAGGCGCGTGGCCGTCACGACTCGGTCGACCCCGGCGAACCGGACAGCGGCGCCGGCGACGAGGTCGTCGAACCGGGCCCAGGGACCGGGGGGAGTGCTCATCGATCGCCCTTCCTCAGTCGGATCCCGCGCAGGCGTGCTCGCAGGCCGGGTGTCCGATCGTGCCCCTCGTGCGCGTCCACGGGATTGGCACTTCGTCCCGGCTCGACCGGCGACGTGACCCGGCGCAGACCCGGGCTGCCCGACCGGCCCACCGCACGTCGACCCGTTCGTCTCCGGACCGGACGCGCGCTCGGGCGTGGGACGGGCCCTCCGGACCTCCGCGATCCACGATCCAACCACCCGACTCCGGAGAACCGGGGAACGTCATGGTATCCGAGCTACCGGGAGAACCTCGGGGAGACAATTGTCTCTTGGCTGCTGGTGAATGCGTCGGAACGCTACTCGCTATTCGGACAGCCGTACCCGGTAGAGGGCCTGGCAGCTGGTCAGCCTGCGGTGCGAGGCCGTGTGACCGTCGCCCGCCGACCGCCGGGCGCATATGACTGGAGAGATCGATGACGATTCGACGCGGCATCTGTGCCGTTGCACTCGTGCTGTCGGTCGCAGCGTGCGCCCCCGCCACGACGGGTGCGGCGGAGGCCGGCACGGCCGAACCCGAACCCGCCGCGGCAACGCTGGAACTCGTGCCCAGCCCGGCCACCATGGAGGACCTCGTCGAGATTCCCGGTAGGGGGACGATCCTCGCTTCCGGGTTCTCCCCCTCGGCGGGCGGCGCTCTGCACGCCATCGGCATCGACAGCCGCCGGATCCAGCAGCTGTGGCCGGCACCGGACGGCGCGCCGGCCCGGGTAGCGCACGACGCCGAGTCCTTCCCCGGCTGCGCCCTGCCCCCCGCCGCAGCCGACGCCTCTCCGCACGGGCTCGCCCTCACCTCGGCCGGTGAGCGCACCCGCCTGTACGCGGTGAACCACGGTTCTCGCGAGGCCATCGAGGTCTTCGATGTCGACACCGCCGGCGAGCAGCCCCGTCTGACCTGGGTGGGGTGCGTGGAGCTGCCGGAGGGGACCTACGGCAACGGCGTCGCCGTCGACGACGAAGCGCGCGTGTACGTCTCCAACTTCATCGATCCCGCCGACGTCCAGGGCAGCTTCGCACGGATACTGCGGGGCGAACCCATCGGTGACGTCCGGACCTGGACCCGCGACAGCGGGTGGAGCACCGCTGCGGGCGGCACCTACGTCGGCGCCAACGGTGTCGCCGTCGACGCCCGGGGTGAGCAGTTGTTCGTGGCGGAGTGGGGTGGGCGGTCCGTGCGCCGCGTCGACCTGGCCACCGGCGAGACGACCACCACCGCCGAGATCCCGTACATGCCCGACAATCTGCGCTGGGGACCCGACGGCGCGTTGTACACCACCGGTCAGGATCTCACTCCCGACCAGTTCGCCAGCTGCCTGACCCTGGATGTCACGGTCTGCCCGTACGAGGGCTTCGAGGTGACGCGCATCTCCCCAAACACCCTCGAGCTGGCCGCGGTCCGCCGCTACGACGGCACCGACTTCGGTCACGCCGCGACCGCGCTGCCGACCGCCGCCGGCGGTTTCTGGATCGGCAACGTCTTCGGCCCGCCTCAGGTGGCGTTCATGCCGTGATCACTCGTCCTTGATCGCTGCCGGCGGCTGGGAGCGCCGCCACCCCGCCACAACCGTCGTGGTCGGCCGGGCGGGTGAGGCCCGCGCCACGGCCGATCGCGCGGACGCTGCCGTCGATCTGGTCCCTCCTGTACGGCTCACCTGACAGCTCCTCGGCGGGTACGCCCGCACCGACGACCTCGGGAAGTGACATGACAAGCGCACCCTCGACGCTCACCGCGTCCCGTTCGCCCTCCCTGCGCAACGCCGACCACGGCCGGCTGCTGCTGCAGTGCCCGGACCAACCCGGCATCGTGTCGGCGATCGGCACCTTCCTCTCCCAGGCGGGGGCGAACATCATCACCCTTGACCAGCACGCGACGGCCGAGCAGGGGGGCGAGTTCTTCCAACGGACCGTCTTCCACCTCCAGGGGCTGTCCGCCGCCCGCGACGAGCTGGAGCGCGCCTTCGCCTCGGAGGTCGCCGACCGGTTCGACATGCAGTTCGCGCTAACCGAGGCGGCCACGCCGAAGCGGGTGGCCATCATGGTGTCTAAGACCGACCACTGCGTCCTGGACCTACTGTGGCGCAACCGGCGCGGTGAACTCGACATGAACATCGCGATGGTGATCTCCAACCACCCCGACCTCGCCGAGCAGGTCCGCCCCTTTGGCGTCCCCTACGTCCACATCCCCGCCACCCGGGACAACCGTGCGGAGGCCGAGCAGCGTCAGTTGGAGCTGCTGCGCGGCAACGTCGACCTGGTCGTGCTCGCCCGCTACATGCAGATCATCACCCCGGAGTTCCTCACCGGCGTCGGCTGTCCATTGATCAACATCCACCACTCGTTCCTGCCGGCGTTCATCGGCGCCGGGCCGTACGCCAAGGCCAAGGAACGCGGGGTGAAGCTGGTCGGTGCCACCGCGCACTACGTCACCGCCGACCTCGACGAGGGCCCGATCATCGAACAGGACGTGGTCCGGGTCGACCACCGCCACGACACCGCGGACCTCATGCGCCTGGGCGCCGACGTGGAGCGCTCCGTGCTGTCCCGGGCTGTGCGCTGGCACTTGGAGGACCGGGTCGTCCGCCACGGCAACACCACCGTCGTCTTCTAGGAGCACGAGATGTCCGCTGAGATCATCGACGGCAAGGCCACCGCGAAGCTGGTCCGCGACGACGTCGCCGACGGGGTGGCGGAGTTGGTGGCGGCCGGGGGCACCGCCCCCGGGCTCGCGACCGTGCTGATCGGCGACGACCCCGCCAGCGAGGTCTACATCCGCAACAAGCGCCGCGCCTGCACCGCCGCCGGGATGACCGACCTGCACCAGCACCTGCCCGGCGACGCCGACCAGGAGACCGCCGCTGCCTTGATCGACCGGCTGGCCGCCGACCCTGCCGTGTCCGGGATCCTGCTGCAGCTACCCGTCCCGGTTCACCTCGACCCGGACGCGCTGCTCGCCCGCATCCCCGCGGACAAGGACGTCGACGGGCTCACCACGGCCAACGCCGGCCTCCTCGCCCAGGGCCGCCCCGGGCTGCGCCCCTGCACCCCCTCCGGGGTCATGGTCCTGTTCGACCGGCACGGCGTCGAACTGGAGGGTGCCGAGGCCGTCGTCGTGGGGCGATCGGTCCTGGTGGGCAAGCCGATGGCGCAGCTGCTGCTCGAGCGCAACGCCACCGTGACCCTCTGCCACTCCCGCACCCGCGACCTCGCGGAGGTGTGCCGGCGGGCGGAGGTCCTCGTCGTCGCCGCGGGCATCCCGGGGCTGATCGGTCCGGATCACGTCCGGCCGGGGGGGACGGTGATCGACGTCGGCATCCACCGCGAAGCCGGTGGTCTGTGCGGCGACGTCGACTCCGCCGTCTCCGAGGTCGCCGGGCGGTTGACCCCGGTCCCCGGTGGGGTCGGCCCCATGACGATCGCCATGCTCCTGGCCAACACCCTCACCGCGGCTCGGCGCCTTCAGGGCATGGGCGAGCGATGATGACCCCGTCCCCCGGCCCGGCCGGGGCTCCGGCCGGCCGGTGCCGGGTCATGGGCATCCTCAACGTCACCCCGGACTCGTTCTCCGACGGCGGCCGGCTCCTCGATCCGCGCCGTGCGGTGGCTCGCGGCCTGCGGATGGCCGCCGCCGGGGCGGATCACGTCGACGTCGGCGGGGAGTCGACCCGGCCAGGTGCCGACCGCGTCCCCGCGGAGGAGGAACTGTGCCGGGTGGTGCCCGTCGTCGGAGAGCTCGTCCGGGCCGGTGTGGCCGTCAGCATCGATACCACTCGCGCGACGGTCGCCGAGACCGCCGTGATGGCCGGTGCGACTCTGGTCAACGACGTCAGCGGTGGCCTCGCCGACCCGGCGATGGCGGCGGTGGTTGCCGATAGCGGCGTGAGGTGGGTCCTGATGCATTGGCGGGCCCCCAGCCGGCACATGGACGAGGCCGCCGACTACGACGACGTCGTCACCGACGTCCGGCGCGAGCTGCTCGCACGGGTGGAGGCGGCGATCGCCGCGGGTGTTCGGCCGGAGCAGCTGATCCTCGACCCCGGGCTCGGATTCGCCAAGCGCCCGGCGCACGACCTCTGCCTGCTGGCCGGACTCGACGCCCTTCTCGATCTCGGGTTGCCGGTCCTCGTCGGCGCTTCACGCAAGCGGTTCCTGGGCTCGGTCCTGGCCGGGGGCGACGGCGTGGCGCGGCCCCCGGCCGAGCGGGACACGGCCACCGTCGCGACCACCGTGCTCGCCGCCCGTGCGGGAGCGTGGGGTGTGCGGGTGCACGACGTCGCCGCCAGTGTCGACGCCGTGCGCGTCGTCGCGGCGGTCGACAGCCACGCCGCAACTGCCGAGCGGCGATTACGCTGCACCCGGGTGATGCCACGAGTCGTGCAGGACGGCGCACCGTGATCCGGCCGCAGCCCGCGGGGCGCTCGGCCTCCGGGCTGCGGCCGGGATACCGCACGGCCGGCCGGCTCACTGGTGCACCTTCCCTGGGTCCGGTCCGGCTGGGAAGGTTCGGATGCACCACTGGTGGCAGCCGGGTGATCGCCCTGCTCGCTTGACCGTGCAAGGTCCACTCTGAGTTCTGCGGGGCCCGGCGGTCCCCGGCACGCCGACTGGCGACAGGGCTGCGCGCCGACGAGCGCCGATCAGTGAGCGACCGGCTGTCGTGTCGGGAACCACCGGGTGCCTACCTGCTGCGGCAACAGACAGGAGGCAATGATGAGCGTCGCGCCCAAGCCCGGTTCTTCGCGACCCGCCGAGCGGACTCATCCGGACACGTCAGCGCCCACCGGCGGGATCGACTGGGCCAGCGACAGCCACGCGATCGCGGTCGTGGCCGGCGACGGCACCGCGTTCGACCGGTTCACTGTCGCCCACACCGCGGCGGGGTTGCGCGGGCTGTGCCGGCGCCTGCAGCGCGCCGGGGTTGAACAGGTCGGGATCGAACGCGGCGACGGCCCGGTCGTCGAGGCCCTGCTCGCCGCCGGGTTCACGGTGTTGGTCATCCCGCCCCTGGCGGTCAAGAACCTGGGCGGGCGCTACGGCTCGGCCGGCAACAAGGACGACCGGTTCGACGCCTACCTGCTGGCCGATGTGGTGCGCACCGACCGGGCGCGGCTGCGCCCGTTGACCTCGACACCCCGGCCACGCTCACCCTGCGCGCGATCTGCCGGGCCCGCAAGGACCTCCTCGCGCACCGGGTCGCGCTGGCCAACCAGCTGCGCGCCCACCTGGGCGTGGCTTCCCCGGCGCGGTCGGGCTGTTCGCCGACATCGACTCGAAGATCAGCCTGAGGTTCCTGCGCCGGTTCCCCGACCAGCAGCGCGCCGACTGGCTCTCGCCCACCCGGCTGGGCGCCTGGCTGCACGGCGTCGGCTACTGCGGGCGCACCAGCCCCGAAATCCTGCACCAACGGCTGACCACGGCGTCGCGCGGGCTGACCGGCGACGGCGGCGCCCGCGCCCAGATCACCCTCGCCCTGGTCGCCGCGCTCGAGGCCATCGGCGCCCAGATCCAGGTGCTGGCCGACCAGATCGAAGAACAACTCGCTCTGCACCCCGCCGCCGCGCTCTTCACCAGCCTGCGCCGCGCCGGGCAGGTCCGTGCCGCCCGGCTGCTCGCCGAGATCGGTGACGCCCGCGGCCGGTTCCCCACCGCGGACTCGCTGATCTGTCTGGCCGGGGTCGCCCCCTCGACCCGCCAGTCCGGCAAGGTCAAGATTGTCAGCCTCCGCTGGGCCGCGGACAGACAGCTCCGCGACGCGGTTTGCGACTTCGCCGGGGACTCCCGCCACGCCAGCGCATGGGCCCGCCACCTCTACGACCAGGCCCTCGCCTGCGGCCACGACCACCCCATGCCGTGCGCATCCTGGCCCGCGCCTGGCTGGGCGTGATCTGGAGATGCTGGCAGACCCGCACCCCTGCGACCCCGCCCGACACCGCACCGCCCAAGCCCACCAACAAGATCAATCAGCGGTGGCTTGACACAGGGCTACTCAGAGCGGCTCCGGCCGGAACAACGGCAGGGTGTGCCCCGCGTCGCTGTCGACGTAGACCACCTCGACGCGGTCGTCAATGGAGATCGCGTCCGGGTCGCATTCGACGAGCCGGGCGGGGAACAACGGGCCCTCGTCGAGTTCGATGATCGCCAGGACGTAGGGCACCTCGTCGAGGAAGTCCGCGTCGATCACCTGGTGCACGACGGTCGTGGCGAACACCTTTCCCCGCCCCGACGTCGCTACCCACTCCATGTCGTCGATGCGCGGGATGTCGTCGTGGTCGCGGCACACGGTGAACGGGAACCAGTCGCGCCCGCACAGCCGGCACCGGCAGAGGTGGAACTCGTGCTTCTTCAGCCCGTCCCAGAAGGGGACCTGGTCAGGGTCCACCGCAACCAACGGGCGGTGGATCCACGGTCCGAGCTGGGGATGCGTCGTCATTGAAGTCCTCCGGGACGTCACGAGATGCTGTTTCCGAGGACCACGCTGCCCGAGATGGGGCACATGTACGGCAGGATCATCTCCCAGCCGTGGCCGTCCATCAGGGCGATCTCGGCGTCCGGCACCTGCCGGTCACCGCACACCCCCTGCAGTTGGCGGGTGGCCTCCACGAGGTTGCCCATGTCGCCGCAGTGGTAGGCCGAGAGCAGTCCGCCGTGGGTGTTCATCGGATGGCTGCCGCCCGGTGCCGTCGCGCCGGACTCGACGAACGCGCCGCCCTCGCCCTTCTCGCAGAACCCGTAGTCCTCCAGCGTGAGCAGGAACTCCGCGGTGAAACAGTCGTAGAGCTCGGCGACGTCGACGTCGCCGATCTCGATGCCGGCCTGGCGGAAGGCGACGTCGCGCGCGTGGCCGCCGTCGGTACGCGTGAAGTTCGATTTATCCCACCAGGCCTCGCGGGCGGCGTCTCCGAACCCTACGCCCTTGACGTACACCGGCTTGTTGCGCAGATCACGCGCCCGTTCCGCGGTGGTGATGATGGCGGCGCACCCGACGTCGCTCACCACGCAGTTGTCCATCAGCCGGTAGGGGTGCGACACCCAGCGACTGGCCAGGTAGTCCTCCATGGTCAGCGGCCGGTCGAAGAACTTGGCCTCCGGGTTGAGGTTCGCCCAGGCGCGCTGCGCCAGTGCGACGGAGCCAAGCTGCTCGAACGTCGTGCCGTACTCGTGCATGTGCCGGGAGGCCATGAAGGCGTGGACGGCCGCGGCACCCGTGGTCGCCTGCCAGCCGACGTCGACGAGGCCCCCGCCGTCGCGGTTGAGGCTCCACTTGTTGTCCCCAGTGACGCGCCCCGCATCGCCCTGTTTCATGGCCTTGGCCTGCGAGAGCCAGGACAGCCCCAGCGACACCGACACGTAGTTGGCGTTCCCCGTCGCGAGGGCCTGCGTCGCAAAAAAAAGACCCGCCACGGCGCCAGCCATCCGGCCAATCGGGTAGTAGAAGTTGGACGACAGGCCCAGCTTGCGGGAGAAGGCGTCGCTGCCGTTCTGGGCCGCGGCGTGCACCGCCCCGTCGATGTCGCCGCGGGTGAGGCCGGCGTCCTCGATCGCTTGGACTACGGCCATCAGTTCCATCTGCTGGGCGCTGAGCCCTTGTGCGCCGGTCCGCGTCGTCGGCGAGACACCGACCCCGACGATGGCGAAGCGGTCCCGGAAGTCGTGGCTCATCGGTGGTCGTTCGCGGCGGGCGCCGCGGCCTCCTCGATGGGCTCGCGGAACTGGTACATGACGCCGTCGCAGGAGGCGGCGGTGGTGAAGAACGCCTTGCGGTCGTTCCAAGCCTTCGGGGGGCCGGTGAACTGCACGCCCTTCTCGGCGAGCTCGGCGTACTCGGCGTCGGCGTCGTCGGTGTGGAAGCAGATGTGCTCGATCACGGCCTCGGAGGAGCCGAGGCGCTTGCGCTTGTACTCGGGGTCGGAGTACTCGATAAGTTCGATCTGGATCTCGCCACACGGTGCCCATGCGACCTTGCCGGGGCCAAGGTCGATGACGTCGTCGACAGCGATGTCCAAGATGCCCTGAAGGAAACCCTTGGCCTGGTCGATGTCATCGACCACGATCCCGACGTGGTGGATACGACGGTCCTTACTCATTCAGCTGACCTCGACTTTCTGCTCGGTGATCTCGAACTCGGGGGTGTAGATGTCGCGCAGGACTTTTTTCGCGATCTTTCCGCTACCGGTGTAGGGCCAGTCGGTGACGAACCGGACGTGGCGTGGCACGCGGAAGTTGGCCGCACGCGACTTGCAGTGCACGACGATCTCCTCAGCCGTCAGTGAGCTCCCCGCGGCACGTTCGACGATTGCGAGAACGACTTCACCCATTCGAACGTCTGGAACACCGATCACAGCGGCCTGGTGAACACTGGGGTGTTCCAGGAGTAGCGCTTCGACCTCTTCGGCTGAGGTGTTCTCCCCGCCGACTCGGATCATGTCTTTCAATCGCCCCACGTAGGTGAGGTAGCCCTCCTCGTCGAAGCGGCCCAGATCCCCCATGTGCAGCCAGCCGTGGGCATCGACCACCTCCTGGGTGCGCTCGTCGTCGCGGAAGTAGCCGATCATGCGGTTCCAGCCGCGAATGCAGATCTCACCTACCTCACCGGCCGGGACCTCGCGTCCGGTCTCGGGGTCGATGATCCGCAGTTCGGTCCCGGTCATGGGACGCCCGGCTGTGACCCTGCGCTTCTCCCACGGATCGGTGATACAGCCCGACGTCCCGCCGCCCTCGGTCGCCCCGTACAGCTGGATGAGTTCGAGGCCGCCGAAACCGTCGCGGATCTGGTCCATGACCGCGGGCGGGCCGCCGGTCCAGCCCGATCGCAGGGCACTCAGGTCGAACTCGGCGAAGCGCGGGTGCGCCATCTCCATCAGGTACATGGTCGGGATGCCGCCGCGCGAGACGCAGCGCTCGCGCTCCATCAACTCCAGAACCCGGCCTGCGTCGTAGTGGCCCGGGGTGACCTTGGTGCACCCGAGGACGAGCGGCACGGTGAGCGCGCTGGCACCACCGACGTGGTAAACGGGTTGGGTGTTCAGGACCGGGTCGCCGGCTCTGACGCCGAGCCGCGAGAACGTCTCGGGGGCGTAGTTGAGCAGGTGGCGGTGGTTGAGCAGCGCCCCCTTGGGTGCTGCTGTCGTTCCGGAGGTGTACTGCAGCAGCGCGGGGCTGTCCGGTGTGAGGTCCACGTCGAGCGCGGTGGTGTCCGCGGGAGCTGTGTCGAGCAGGGCGGACCAGTCCATCGCGGACAGCCGCCCTGGTGAGACGCTGATCAGCCGCTGCAGCGACGGGAAGCTCGCCGTCGTCGCCTGGCCAGTCGGGGAGAGCATCAGGTCCGGCGCGACGCCCTCCAGCAGCTCCTCGAAGTCGATCCCGAGGAACTGGGGCTGGATGATGAGCACCTTCGCCCGGCTGTGGGACAGCAGGTGCGTCAGCTCGAACCCCTTGAACCGGGTGTTGATCGAGAGGACGACGGCGCCGAGCCGGTAGGCTGCGAACGCGGTAACCGCCCACTCAGCCAGATTCGGTGTCCACAGCGCCACGACATCACCACGTCGCACCCCGCAGGCGTGCAGCCCGGTGGCGGCTCTCGCCGCGAGGTCTCGCATCTCGCTGAACGTGATGCGGCGGTCCTCGAACACCCATCCGCAGGCCTCTGGCCAGCGCTGGGCTGCCGCCTCGACAGCGGCGCCGATGGTGGACTCGGTCGGCGGAACCGGTTCGGACGGCGATGGAACAGGAGTTCGTGAGTCCGGCACTTCCCACCTCGGGCTGTCATGGCCGGCCTGACGTGCCGGTCGCTGGATGTGATCGTGCGCCAGCGCACCATGCGGGCACCAGAAACATTGGTTTCTGGCGGGTGATCGGCCCCGGGCAGATAGTGACCGCTGTTGTGGGCGTCGGCGGCACCGGCCGCCGCCGTCACCAGATACCGAAATGGGAGGTGAGCGGATGGTTTCGGCACAAGGTCAGGCGGAGCTGATGTCGCCGCTGATGCATCCGGCCTTCCGGCTGCGGGTGCCGGACCGGGAGCTGTACCAGCTTCCACCGGAGTGGTTCCACTCGTCGTCGGGACCGGTGTTCGGTCGCGTGGCGGTCCGGGATGGCGACAACGACCTGCTGCACCAGCAGGACGGGACCCCGCTGGGCGTGCGGATCAAGCTGTTCGGACGCGTACTCGACTCCGATGGTCGCGGGGTCTCGGGCACGCTGATCGAGATCTGGCAGGCGAACTCCTCGGGCCGGTACGTCGACCAGTACTGCAACCGCCCGTGGTTGCCGCTGGACAGCAATTTCAGCGGAGCCGGCCGGGTGCTCACCGACTCGGCGGGCAACTATTCCTTCCACACGATCCGCCCATCGGGGTATGCGGGGCCGGAGGGCTCGGGGCTACTGCGTTCGGCGCACGTCCACTTCTCGTTGTTCGGCCCCAAACTGTCGCAGCGTCTGGTGACGTCGTGCTACTTCGAGGCCGACCCGCTGCTGAGCCTGGACTTCGTGCTGGCCCAGCAGCACGACCCGCGTGCGCGTGAACGAATGGTGGCGGCCTTCGTGCCGGAGCAGACCGGAACCGTCGACGGCGCACTCCAACTGGCCTACCGCTGGGACATCGTCCTGCGCGGCTCGGCCGCGACACCGATGGAGTCCTGATGACAGGCGTGGACACGACCCCGACGGCTGCCATGGCATCGGGGTCCTCCGGTGTGATCGAGCCGTCGGCGGACTACCTCGACAAGCTGACACCCTCCGTGGGTCCAGGGCCCTTCTACGGCCACAGCTTGATCTACCCGGGGGCCGGTCACGCCGTCGAGCCCGACTCGCCGGGTGCGGTGCGGCTGCGGGTGCGGGTGCTGGACGGTAGCGATCGTCCGGTGGCAGCGCCCGATGTGCTGATCGAGTTCCTGCAGGAGGGGCAGTTCGCCCGGGCAATGGCGGATGACGAGGGCGATGCCGAGGTCGTGCTCGCCAAGCCTGCGGCTGTCACGGGGGCCCCCTTCTTCCACGTGCGGTTCTTCGTGTTCCCGGTGTCGGAACCGTTCGAGACCCGGTTGTACTTCCCGGACGAGACCGACGCCAACGGATCCGACGAGGTGCTCAGCGCTCTCCACCCGCTCGATCGGCGCACCCTCATCGCGGAGGTCGACGACGACGGACAGCTGCGGTGGGACATCCGCCTGTCCGGGGAATCCCAGACGGCCTTCTTCGTTGCAGCCGGCGAGGCGTCCATGGCCGACACGGGTGCGGTGCAGGTACGGGCACCGTACGTGCCCCACTCCAACGCAGCGGGTGACGCGTCCACCGCACACGAATCACCTGCTGCGGCCACGGCGAAGGCGCCCGTGGTCGAGCAAGACAGGCATTGCCCGAACGGTCATCCGCTGTCCATCAACGTCATCCTGCCGCCCGGCGCCGGCCGCGACTACTGCTCCACGTGCGGGTGGACCGACGCCGAGGACACCCGCGCGGCGGGGGAGATGGTCGGCCTGGAGCGCACCACCAAGGCGGTGGGTGGTCCCAGCGGAACTGAATCGTCCCGGTAGCAGCCTCAACGCTGCAACGCACTCGTCCTGCGATGTCCGTGCGGGCGGAACGACATTCCGCCCGCACGGGCATCGCTGTCTTCGGTTGTCGGCGTGGACCGGCGTCAGTCGCTTCGCGGACTGGCGAGTGAGACGAGGAACGACTCCGGGCCGCACGACAGGGGCCCGGAGCACTTGGTCAGGCAGAGGGCGGGATGCAGATGTAGTTGCTGAAGCCGCCGTGCCGCGAGGGCAGATCGTCGAGGGCTTCGTTGATCTGCTCGAGCGGGAAGGTGTGGTGCTCCAGGACCGACAGGTCGAGGGCGCCGGATCCGGCGAGGTCGGCCATCTCCTGGGCTTCGCCGGTGGAGAACCAGAGGCTGCCGATGACGCTGTTCTGCGAGCACATCATGGAGAACAGGTCGAGGGCCGGGCGCTCCATCATCCCGCCGATGTCGACGGCAACGCCGCCGCGGCGGAGCGTACCGATTGCGTCGAGCATGGACTCGGCCGGTGCGGCGGGACCGAGGCAGTCGACGACGATATCGACCCCTTCGCCGTCGTTGTGCTCGCGGGCCCACTCAGCGAGGGGGGCGGCGCCGGCCGGCAGGACGTGGATGCGGTCGGGTGCGATGGCTTCGACGTCCTCGAGCAGGGCGGCGTTGCGGCCGGTTCCGAGGATGCGAGTGACTCCGAGGGCGAGGGCGTTGAGGCAGGCGCCGAGACCGAGCGTGCCGGAGATGCCATCGATGAGCACCGTACGGCCGGGGCCGGCTCCGGTCTTGCGGAGCGCGGAGTAGGCGGTGCCGAGGTAGCCGAAGCGGGCGCCCTGTTCGAAGGTGACCGTGTCCGGGAGCTTGACCAGGTTCCGCTGAGGTGAGGTCAGGTACTGGGAGAGGCCGCCGTAGGGGTAGGCGTCGAACAGGCGCTGGCCGCCGGTGCCGAAGGCGAAGTAGCCCATGAAGGTGTAGTCGTCGCAGTTCTGGTCCTCGCCGCGACGGCAGGCGCGGCAGGCGCCGCAGGACAGACCCGGGTTGACGTAGACGCGGTCGCCAACCTCGACCGCAGTGACCTCACTGCCGACCTCGCTGACCACGCCGGCGCTGTCCAGGCCGAAGATCGCCGGGAGCTTGGGGAGCGGGAGGTAGGGGAACCACTCGGCGTAGGTCGCGAGCACGTTCGACAGGTTCGGGACGACGTTGCAGGCCTTGACCTCAACGACGACGTCGGTCGGCCGAGGCTCGGGTACCGGGACCTGCTCGAGCTGCATCGGCTTGCCGATGTCGTGAAGGCGGGCGGCCAGCATGGTGCGCATCAGTGCGTATGTCTCCTTGCCGTGTCACATCGCTGTGGGCCCGCTCCCGATGGTCGACAGGGAGCCGGCGAGGGCGCCACTGTGCGTCGCGGGTCGCGAGCCGCCCAAGCCGACGTACCGCGATCCGGCACGAGGGGTGGACACCCGGCGATCGAGGCACGGTCTGCTCAGGTCACTGGCGGCAGCACTCGCGGTCACGCTACTGAAATGCTAGCATTTCTCATGCGATTCCATGAGGTGACGAGGCAGGAGGATCCCGATGGGCGACGGCGACATCATCCGCATGACGGTCCGGGGCGACGCCGATGACTCGTCGGGTGGGCAGCGCACCGCGGTCGATAAGGCTCTCGAGGTTCTTGCCGCGTTTCCTCCGGGCCACTCGGCAATTGGCGTCAGTGAGCTCGCCCGCGACCTGGGCCTGACGAAGTCGACCGTGTTCCGGTTGCTCGGAGCTCTGGAGCGCAACGGGTTGGTCGAACGGATTGCCGGTCGTTACCGGTTGGGTGCGCGGCTGCACGAACTGGGGGCCCGGGTGTACGAGCCCGTGCCAGGAGCCCTGCACGCAGCCCTCGTCCCGTTCATGGCGCACCTGTACGAGGTGACGCGCCAGACGGTGAACCTGGGCGTGCTGCGAGACGGCGAGGTCGTTCTGCTCGGCCGGCTGCATGGTCATCGTCCCGTGCCGCACACCTTCCCGTCGGGCACCCGTTTCCCCGCCTACTCCTCGGCGCTGGGTAAGGCGCTGCTCGCCCACGACCACGCGGCGACCGAGGCGGTGCTCGAGCGGGGGCTGCACCCGCGCACGCGGGACACCGTCATTAGCGAGCAGCGCTTCGTCGCGGCACTGGCGGGCATTCGTGAGTCCGGGATCGCCACGAGCGTGCGGGAGGCGCGTCCAGATCTCTCGTGTGTCGCAATCGCACTGCTCGATGACGCCGGACGCCCGATCGCGGCCTTGTCCGTCGGCGGTCCGGCGGGTCGGGTCGACCTGCGGGGGCACGCCGAGCTCCTCCGCCGCGTCAGCGGCGCGGCAACCGCCGCGGCCCGGCAGGCGGGTGGCAGGCTCCGCCGCCAGTCCTCCGACGCCGCCGCTTGTTAACGGGGGAGTCGGTCGAGGTGCGGGTCTCAGAGCCCGATCGTGAACCGATCGTCCTCGGTCAATGGGGCCTGGCCGGGGGACTCGACGGCTTCGCGGCCGCGGACGACAGCGCGGGCGGTCTCGAGAAACCGGCGCACGAGCGGGCCAACCGTCCCGTCGCGATAGGCAAGCGCCAGGCCGGGGTGACCCGCGGGGAGCTCAGGGGCCGGTAGGTTGCCCCGCTGATCTTGAGGTGGCGAAGCGATGCAGGCACCAGGGCGACGCCCATCTCCGCGGCGACCAGTGCAACGAGGGCGGCGCTTTCGGCGACGGTTGCCTGATCCTGGGCCGGAAGCCCGCTGCCTCGCAGGCGTTCTGCATGAGCTACATCGTGGACGGGGGTTGTTCGGGTACGAGACGAACCACTCGTCGTGCAGGTCGGCCAAGTCGATCTCCCGGTGGACCGCGGCCCGGTGCCGGCTGGCCAGGAGCACGCCGACCGGCTCCTGGCGGAGCGTTTCGACGACCAGGCCCGGCATCGTGAAGGGGGTCCGCGCACGCCGACGCCGAGGCGCCCGTCAAGCAGCATCGAGCGCATCGTGGTCCGGGTCGACCCGGTAACCGCACAGCACTGCGGTCACGTCCGCCCGCGGCCCACGGATATGACCTCGGCACAGTTCAGCACGCACGTCGCGGTCGCACTGGCCCTCCTCACCGGGAGCACCGACCTCGACCGTTACGAGAGTCTGCAGGCGGGGAGGTGGGACGATCCGGGGTTCATTCGCCTTGCCCGAGGGGTGCGAGTCGAAGTCGGAGCCGCCGGCAGGAGGCGTTCGGCACCGCACCCCCGCCACTGTGCTCCTGCGCGACCGCGGGTGTGTGACACATTCGGCGACCGCTGTCGCACCGGGCTCGCCGAAGGAGCCTTTGACCTGGGCAGAGGTGCGGGACAAGGCGCACGCCCTGGCCGACCCGAGCTGGGGCCCGGCTGTGGTTGACCGTCTCGGCGAGGTCTTGCAGGCGTGGCGGGACACCGACCGGCCCATCGCTGAGCTCCCGATCTGAGCTCGGCAGCCGACGTGGGGGCGGCCACCAGGCCGCCCCACGTCGTGGCCTCGTCGGGCCTATGCCGAGTGAGCCTGCTCCGCCGACGAGGAGTGGCCACCGGCGGGACGGTCTTCGGCGAGCAGGTCGGTGTCGCGCGACTCCGGGATGAGCAGGACCGCGATGAGCGAGATGACGGCCATGGCCGCGACGTAGGCGGCGATGACGTAGCCGGACTTGGTCGCTTCGAACAGCGCGGCTGCCACGATCGGGCTCAGCGCCGCGCCGAAGACGCCGGCGAGCTGGTAGCCGACCGAGGCGCCGCTGTAGCGGACCCGGGTGCCGAACATTTCGGAGAACATCGCGGCTGTGGGGCCGCCGGCGAGGCTGAGCGCGATGCCGAACATCAGCACGTGGCCGATGAGCATCAATCCGAAGTTGCCGGTGTTGAACAGCGCGAACACCGGGACGGCCAACACTCCCATGGCGATGACCCCGGCCAGGTACACCGGCTTGCGGCCGTGGCGGTCCGAGGCGGCACCGGCCGCGAGGTGCAGGACGGTGCTGACCACGGCGGAGAGCAGGATGACGCCGAGGACCGTCGGTCGGGAGGCGCCGACGACCGTGGTGCCGTAGGTGGCGATGTAGGAGATGAAGATGTAGGCGACGGTGCTCTGCACGAGGAAGGCGCCGGCGACGAGGAGCACCTGGCGGGGGTTGTTGCGCAGGACTTCGACCAGCGGGGCGCGGGCCTCGCTGTGCTGGGTGCGCACGACTTGGAAGGCCGGACTCTCGGTGACCCGCAGCCGCACCACGAGGCCGACGGCGATCAGGATCGCGCTGGCCAGGAACGGGATCCGCCAGCCGTAGTTCAGGAAGGCCTCGCCGGGCAACAGGGAGACGAGGAAGAAGGCGCCGGTGGCCAGGAACGTGCCCAGCGGGGCGCCGGCCTGCGGCCAGCTACCGTAGAATCCCCGCCTGTTCGGCGCGGAGTGCTCGACCGCCATCAGCACCGCGCCGCCCCACTCGCCACCGACGGCGACACCCTGGATGAGCCGCAGCAGCACAAGCAGGGCCGGAGCGAGCGCCCCCGCGGTGGCGTAGGTCGGCAGCAGGCCGATCGCAACGGTCGAGGCGCCCATGAGCATCAGGGAGATCACGAGCATCTTCTTGCGGCCGACCCGGTCGCCGAAGTGCCCGAAGACCGCGCCACCGACCGGGCGGGCGACGAAGCCGACACCGAAGCTCGCGAACGCGAGCAGGGTCCCGATGAACGGGCTGGCCTCCGGGAAGAACAACTTCGGGAAGACCAGCGCCGCCGCGGTGCCGTAGATGAAGAAGTCGTAGAACTCGATCGTGGTGCCGGCCAGACAGGCGGCGGCCACCTTGCGGATCGGGGTCTCCTGGACGGTCACGTCCGCCGCGGTGGTCGGCGGCTGGGGATCTGGCTGTGCGCTCACCGGAGTGGCTCCTTCAGCAGTGGAGGATCAGCCACCGCCCGCTTAGCGGGGCCGCGTGGCGTAAGGCGAGAAAGGGCGTCCTGCCGGTGACCGGGCAGGGCGGAGATCGGATCGTCCGCGAGCGTCGAAACGTGTGGCGCCGGGCCGTCGGTCGGAGTGTGTCGTTCCGCTTCGTCCGGATCCAGCGCGCGTGCCGCAATACGGAACGCGGCGCAGGTCAGCTCGTCGTACGCGTGGTGGAGGCGGTCTCGGCGTGAATGACCGCGACCGTCCCGATGATATGGCGCTCCATGGACGACCGGGCGGCCGCCTGGTCCCCGGCGTGCAGGGCCTCGCGGATTTCCTCGTGGTCGTCGTGGCGTTCGTCGAGCGCGGAGCTGAGCGGCTGCGGCACGCCGGTGGTGTTGATCAGGAAGTCGGACAGGTCCCACATCTTGCGGCTGGTCTCGGCCATGATCCGGGAGTGGGCCATGAGGTGGATGGCCTCGTGGAAGCGCCGATTGAGGACTCGGTAGCCGCGGGCGCGGACTCCGGCGTCCTTCTCCGAGCGCAGCGTGCCGATCCGCTGGGAAATCAGGTCGAGCTCGAGGAGCTGGTCCTCGGTACGCCGCGTGGCAGCGATCCCGGCGATGCTGCCTTCGAAGCCACCGAACATGAGATAGAAGTCCTCGACCTCACGCAGGTCGTAGGTGGCGACCCGGGACCCGACCTGCGGCAGGATGTCGATCATCCCGTCGCCGGACAGGCGCCGTAACGCCTCCATGACCGGCTGCTTGCTGACGCCGAACTCCGTGCGCAGCGCCTCGGTAGACAGCCGCTCGCCCGCGGCGTAGCGGCCTTCGAGGAGACGTTCCTTGAGCTGGTCGTACACGGCGTGGTTGAGCCGGCTGGCACCGCGGTCGAGACGAGTCGGCTGCGGGTCGGTCACACGCAAAGAGTAACCGGAGCGGGCCGCTCCGTTGGTTGTCGCGCTGTGTGTGGTCACCCGGGGTCCCCCTTGCTAGGTCGACGGGCCACCCTTACTGTGACGCTAGCAGCGTAGCATGGCAGTTGTCCGGAACTGCTGCGCGAACCCCATCCCGCAAAGGAGCAGACATGGAGTTCTGCATCGGCACCTGCGCCAAGATCGACCAGATCGGCCTGGCCAAGCAGGCCGAGGACGTCGGTGCCAGCCACTTCGGGGTCGGTGAGGGGCCGCTGTTGTTCAGCGACCCGTACCAGTACCTCGCGCTGGCGGCCCGGGACACGAGCACGATCAAGCTCGGCACCTGGGTGACCAACCCGCTGACCCGCATCGCCCCGGTCACCGCGAACTCGATCGCGACGCTGAACGCGTTGGCCCCGGGGCGGACGTTCCTCGGGATCGGCACCGCGAACAACGCCCTGCGGTCGATGGGCAACCGGCCGGCCACGCTCTCGGAGCTCGACACCGCCCTCGACATCGCCCGCGGCCTGCTGGCCGGCCGACGGGTGACCCAGACGTGGCTGGGCCAGGAGCGCGAGATCGAGTTCCTGGACAAGAACGGCCACTGGTACAACCTCGAGGACCCGGTCGAGGTCTGGATGTCCGCCGGCGGGCCCAAGGGCCTGGCGATCGCGGCCAAGCACGCGGACTACATGACCTACTGCCTCGGCCCCAACCCCGACATGATCGGCGTGGTCCGGCGCGAGCTGGACAAGGCCGTCGCCGAGGCGGGCCGCCCGCCCGGCTCGGTCAAGCTCGTCGCGCTGTCCTGGTTCTACCAGCTGCGCGACGGCGAGACCTGGGAGGACGGCATCGACAAGGGCTTCGGCTCGGGCCCGATCTCCTCGTGCATCACCAACGCCGGGTTCATGAACGACCACGTCGACGAGCTCGGCGAGCCGATCGTCAAGGCGTCCGCCGAGGCGGCCATGGCCTACCTGGGCGACCCGACCGCCCCGGACGCGCCGCACTACCTCGAGGTGTGGGCGAAGTACCTGCGCGGGCTCGACCCGGTGCACCGGCCGCTGATCACCAAGGAGCTCGTCGACTACTGGTGCCTCTACGGCACCCCCGACCAGCTGCTGGAGAAGACGCAGCTGATGCGCGACGCGGGCTGCGACATGGTCTCGGTCTTCCTGTCCAACCCGTTCACGGCCGAGCGCGACATCGCCGACATCGGTTCGTCGATCCTCGCCCGCGCCTGAGCCTCGCCCACCCGAAAGGACCGATCAACCATGACCAGCTTCGACCCGAACAGCACCGCGATCGTGGCCGTGCACTTCCAGAACGACATCGTCGGCCCCGATGGCGCCTTCGCCGGGTTCTTCCGCGCCGAGATCGAGCGCACCGGGGTCCTCGGGACCGCGGCGCGGCTGCTCGACGGCGCCCGCGCCGCCGGTGTGCCCGTTGTCTACACCCGGGTGGCCTGGAAGGAGGACTACTCCGACCTCAACGCCAACTCCCCGCTGCTCGGCATGGTCGCGCAGACCGGGTGCCTGAAGGACGGCAGCACGGGTGCCGCGATCACCGACGTGGTGACGCCGCAGGACCGCGACCACGTCGTCACCCACCAGCGTGTCGGCGGGTTTGCCGAAAGCGACCTCGACGCCACCCTGCGCGGGCTCGGGGCGACCACCCTCGTGTTCACCGGGGTCGCCACCAACGCCTCGGTCGAAGGCACCGCCCGCGGGGCATCCGACCTCGGCTACCGCACCATCATCGTCGCCGACGCCTGCTCCGCGGGTTCCCCGGAGGCGCACGCCGCTTCGCTGGAGTCCCTGGGCCTGCTGGCCGAGATCACCACGACCGACGAGGTTCTCACCGGGTTGGCCCAGCCCGCCGCGGCCAACGCCTGAAGCAGCCCACCGAACTCGCCCCCAGCCGGTTCCGGGTGGGCGGCCACCCGCCGCCCACCCGCCCGGCAGCAACAACCGGAGTACCCATGAGCGAGACCCTCGACCACACCCGCCGGAGCAACCCGGAAACCGGCAGCGCCGAGCGTGCCGACCGGATCCGCGCGAGCGCCGCCCGCCTGATCGCCGCGGCGCGCACCGGAGCCCCGTGCGCCCCCGTGCGGGAGCTGCTGCCGGACGCCGTGCTCGAGACCGGGTACGCGGTGCAGCAGCTGCTCACCCAGGCCCGTCTCGGCGCGGGCCGGCGCATCGTCGGGCGGAAGATCGGCCTGACCGCTCCCGCGGTCCAGGCGCAGCTCGGCGTCGACCAGCCCGACTTCGGTGTCCTGTTCGACGACATGGCCTGCCCGCAGGACGAGCCGATCGACATCGGCCGGCTCTTGCAGCCCAGGATCGAAGCGGAGATCGCGTTCGTGCTGATCGCCGACCTCGCCGGCGATGACGAGATCACCGCCGACGTCGCCCGCGCCGCGGTCGGCCGGGCCGTCGCCGCACTCGAGATCGTCGACAGCCGCATCGCGGGCTGGGACATCACCATCGTCGACACCGTC
Organism: Pseudonocardia lutea; assembly: GCF_042658055.1. Taxonomy (NCBI): domain Bacteria; kingdom Bacillati; phylum Actinomycetota; class Actinomycetes; order Pseudonocardiales; family Pseudonocardiaceae; genus Pseudonocardia; species Pseudonocardia lutea. Next base: position 5,561 of record NZ_JBHSQK010000025.1, on the reverse strand, counting down.
GCGGACAACGCCTCGTCGGGGCTCTACGTCCTGGGCGACGAGCCGATCGAGCTCGGCGATCGCGACCTGCGCACCGTCGAGATGACCCTGACCCGCAGAGTCGCCGGCGCGGACGAGACGGTGTCCACCGGCACCGGAGCAGCGTGCCTCGGCGACCCGATCAACGCCTTGGTCTGGCTCGCGAACACCTCCCGAGAGCTGGGAACGCCGCTACGTGCCGGCGACGTCGTGCTCTCCGGCGCCCTGGGGGCGATGGTGCCGGTCGAGGCCGGCCACACCTACGTCGCGACACTCACCGGCCTCGGCAGCGTCCGTGCCGAGTTCACCGCCAAAACCGTCGCCCGCTAGCCGACCAGCTTGACCGATGAGACCGCGAACACTTGGGTCTCACCAACTGTGATGCTAGAATTCTAGTCACCGGTTGACCCCTCTGGGTCTCCTCGACGTTCGAGCCGGTTCGCGCCGGCAGCTCCGAGAAGGTGCCATGGATACAACGACGCTTCCGCCGCCCGCCTTCACCCCGTTCACCCCGGCCGACGGCTTCGACACCGACGTGATCGTGATCGGGCTCGGCCCCGCCGGGGGCACCGCGGCGCTCGCCCTGGCCACCTACGGGATCCGCGTGCACGCGGTGTCGTTGTTCCCGTGGGTCGCGAACGGGCCTCGGGCCCACATCACCAACCAGCGCGCGGTCGAGGTTCTCCGCGACCTCGGCGTCGAGCGGGAGGCCCGGCGCTACGCCACTCCGTGGGACCAGATGGGGGACACGCTGTTCACCACGAGCCTGGCCGGTGAGGAGATCGTGCGGCTGCAGACGTGGGGGACCGGGGACCGCCGCTACGGCGACTACCTGCAGGGCAGCCCCTGCACGATGCTCGACATCCCGCAGCCGCTGATGGAGCCCGTGCTCATCAAGAGTGCGGCCGAGCGCGGGGCGATCATCAGCTTCCACACCGAGTATCTCTCCCACGAGCAGGACAGCGAGGGCGTCACGGTGCTGTTCCGCGACGTGCGCACCGGGCAGACCTTCTCCCAGCGCGCCCGCTACCTGCTGGGCTTCGACGGAGCCCGCTCCAAGGTGGCCGAGGACATCGGCCTGCCCTTCGAGGGCGAACTGGCTCGCGCCGGGACCAACTACATCCTGTTCAACGCGGACCTGAGCCGCTACGTGGCCCACCGGCCGAGCATCCTGCACTGGATCTACAACTCCAAGGCCGGCTTCGGCGAGATCGGCATGGGTCTGCTGCGCGCGATCAAGCCCTGGCACCAGTGGATCGCCGGCTGGGGCTTCGACATGGCCGACGGCGTCCCGGACCTGCCCGACGACGTCGTCAAGGACCGGATCCGGATGCTGGTCGGCGACGACGACCTCGACATCGAGATCGTGTCCCGCTCGGTGTGGTACGTCAACCAGCAGCACGCCACGAACTACCAGGTCGGGAGGGTGTTCTGCGGCGGCGACGCCGTGCACCGGCACCCGCCGTCGTCCGGGCTGGGATCGAACACCTCCATGCAGGACGCGTTCAACCTCGCCTGGAAGGTCGCCTACGTCGTCAAAGGGCACGCCGGCGCGGGCCTGCTCGACTCCTACACCCCGGAGCGGATGCCGGTCGGCAGGCAGATCGTCGCCCGGGCCAACCAGTCCCGAAAGGACTACGCGGGGCTGCGCGAGTGGCTGGCCACGGACAGCGACGACCCGGTGCGCGACGGGCTGGCCAAGCTCAAGGAGGCCAGCCCCGAGGGGGTGGCGCTGCGCGAGCGGCTCTACGAGGCCCTCGAGCTGAAGAACACCGAGTTCAACGCGCACGGCGTCGAGCTCAACCAGCGCTACGAGTCCGCCGCCGTGGTGCCCGACACCACCGTCGGCCCGGAGGAGTGGCCGCACCATCCCGAGCTGTACCTGCAGGCCACCACCCGGCCCGGGGCGAAGCTCCCGCACGCCTGGCTCGTCGGCCCGGACGGCTGCCGCCTCTCGACCCTGGACGTCGTCGGCAAGGGCAAGGTGACCCTGCTGACCGGAATTGCCGGGGCGGCCTGGAAGCGGGCCGCGCAGAAGCTGGACCTGCCCTTCCTGCGCACCGTGGTGGTGGGGGAGCCGGGCACCATCGACCCCTACGGCAACTGGCACCGCGTGCGAGAGGTGCACGAGGCGGGCGCGATCCTGGTCCGTCCCGACGGCTACGTCGCCTGGCGGCACAGCGGCGCCGTCTGGGACGACGACCGAGCCCTTACCGAGCTGCAGGCCGCGCTCGGCTCGGTGCTCGCCCAGGACACCGACCGCTCGGCCCGCGACACCGAGGGGCCCGCCTACAGCACCCGGGCCGTGCCGATCGCCGTGCCGCAGGCGGGCCCCGGCGACGGCACAGACCGAGAGAACACCTCGACGGAGGAAGCACTGCGATGACCGAGCGCCCCTACACCAGCGTCTGGAACGACCTCAACCAGGTCGAGTTCAGCCAGGGCTTCCTGCAGGCCGGGCCTTACCGGACCCGCTACCTGCACGCCGGCGACGACTCCAAGCCCGTGCTGCTGTTCCTGCACGGCATCACCGGCCACGCCGAGGCCTACGTCCGCAACCTCAAAGCACACGCCGAGCACTTCTCGGTCTGGGCGATCGACTTCATCGGGCACGGCTACTCCACCAAGCCCGACCACCCGCTGGAGATCCCGCACTACATCGCCCAGGTCAACCACATCCTGGACACCCTCGGCGCGCAGAAGGCCTACTTCTCCGGTGAGTCGCTCGGCGGCTGGGTCACCGCCCGCTTCGCCCAGCTCCACCCCGAGCGCGTCGAGAAGATCGTGCTGAACACGATGGGCGGCACGATGGCCAACCCGAAGGTGATGGAGCGGCTCTACACGCTGTCCATGGAGGCCGCGAAGGACCCCTCCTGGGAGCGGGTCAAGGCGCGCCTGGAGTGGCTGATGGCCGACCCGACCATGGTCACCGACGACCTCATCCGCACCCGCCAGGCGATCTTCCAGCAGCCCGACTGGCTCAAGGCCTGCGAGTCGAACATGGCGCTTCAGGACCTCGAGACCCGCAAGCGCAACATGATCAGCGACGACGACCTGCGCGCGATCCAGGCCGAGGCGCTGGTCATCTGGACCACCAAGGACCCCTCCGGCCCGGTCGACGAGGGCGAGCGCATCGCCTCGCTGATCCCCAACGGCCGGCTCGCCGTGATGGAGGAGTGTGGGCACTGGCCGCAGTACGAGGACACCGAGACCTTCAACAGAATCCACCTCGACTTCCTGCTCGGCCGAGAGGAGGCGGCGCGATGACCCTCGCGCTGGTGGCGACGAGCCACAGTCCGCTGCTCGACCACGCCGAGCTGCCCGCCGACGTCGCTGCCGAGCTCGACCTCGCCTTCGACCAGGCCCGCGCGTTCGCCCGCGACTTCGACCCGGACGTCGTGGTCAACTTCGGCCCGGACCACTACAACGGGTTCTTCTACCGGCTGATGCCGCCCTTCTGCGTCGGGTACGCCGCGCAGAGCATCGGCGACTACGGCAGCCAGGCCGGACGGCTCGACGTTCCCGAGGATCTCGCCCGCGGGATCGCCGAGGCCGCCCTCGACGCCGGCATCGACCTCGCCGTGTCCCTCGACATGCAGGTCGACCACGGCGCCGTGCAACCGATGGAGATCCTCTTCGGCGACATCACCGCCAAGCCCTTCGTGCCCGTGTTCGTCAACTCCGTCGCCCCGCCGTTCACACCGGTCAAGCGAGTGCGGCTGCTCGGCGAGGCCATCGGCCGCCACCTCGCCGGACTCGACCTGAAGGTCCTGCTCATCGCCTCCGGCGGGCTGTCCCACGACCCTCCCGTGCCAAGGCTCGCCGCCGCCACCCCCGAGCAGCGACGGATGCTGCTCGGCCAGAACGGGACGCCGACGCCGGAGGCGCGCGTGGCTCGTCAGGAGCGGGTCTACGCCGCCGCCCGGGACTTCGCCGCCGGCACGGCCACCATCCAGGACCTCGCCCCGGACTGGGACCGCGAGCTGATGAAGGTCCTGGCCGGTGGGGACCTCACCCCGCTCGACGCCTGGACGCCGGACGAGATGACCCGCATCGCGGGCAACTCCTCCCACGAGGTCCGCACCTGGATCGCCGGCTACGCCGCGCTGAGCGCGGCCGGACCGTACTCGGTCCGCTACAGCTACTACCGGCCCATCCGCGAGCTGATCGCCGGGTTCGGCCTCACCACGGTCGCCCTCGACAGTTGAGCCGTCGAGGTAGAGGGAGCGCACACATGTCACGAACCAAGGTCGCCGTCATCGGCTCGGGCAACATCGGGTCCGACCTGATGATGAAGGTCATCCGGCTGTCCGAGACTCTCGAGATGGCGGCGATGGTCGGAATCGACCCCGCCTCCGACGGGCTGGCCCGGGCCACGCGGCTCGGCATCCCGGCCACCGCCGAGGGCGTCGACGGGCTCATCGCGTTGCCGAACTTCGACGAGATCGACGTCGTCTTCGACGCCACCTCGGCCCGCGCGCACATCGCCAACGCCGAGAAGCTCGCCCCGTACAACAAGATCCTCATCGACCTCACCCCGGCGGCGATCGGCCCGTTCCTCGTCCCGGCGGTCAACCTCGACCACCACGCCCGGGCGCGCAACGTCAACATGGTCACCTGCGGCGGGCAGGCCACCATCCCGATGGTCGCCGCCGTCGCCCGGGTCGCCCCGGTGCGCTACGCCGAGATCGTCGCCTCTATCGCCTCCAAGTCGGCCGGCCCGGGGACCCGGGCGAACATCGACGAGTTCACCGAGACCACGGCGAAGGCCATCGAGGTCGTCGGCGGGGCTGCTCGGGGAAAGGCGATCATCGTGCTGAACCCGGCCGAGCCGCCGATGATCATGCNACCCGGGCGAACATCGACGAGTTCACCGAGACCACGGCGAAGGCCATCGAGGTCGTCGGCGGGGCTGCTCGGGGAAAGGCGATCATCGTGCTGAACCCGGCCGAGCCGCCGATGATCATGCGGGACACGGTGCTGTGCCTGGCCGGCTCCGTCGACGAACCGGCCGCCGACCCGGAGGCGATCAAGGCCAGCGTGGCCGCGATGGCCGAGCAGGTCTCCCGGTACGTGCCCGGCTACCGGCTCAAGCAGCAGGTCCAGGTCACCCCGATCGACGACGACGAACCGCTCGACACTCTCATCGGCGCCGGTACCCCGCGCCCGGCGTGGAAGGTTTCGGTGTTCCTCGAGGTCGAGGGAGCCGCGCACTACCTGCCCGCCTACGCCGGGAACCTCGACATCATGACCTCGGCCGCCCTGCGCACCGCCGAGCTCCTCGCCGCCCATGCCGGCAACATCCAGCCTGCGGAGGCCCTCCGATGACCGCGACCACCCCGCCTGCCCTGTACATCCAGGACGTCACCCTGCGGGACGGCATGCACGCCATCCGACACCGCCTCGATCCTGCCGATCTTCGAAAGATCGCCGCGGCACTCGACGCCGCAGGCGTGGACGCGATCGAGGTCGCCCACGGCGACGGCCTCGCCGGCGCCAGCCTCACCTACGGCCCGGGCAGCAACACCGACTGGGAGTGGATC
>NZ_JBHSQK010000024.1:0-1437 GCF_042658055.1 Pseudonocardia lutea | reverse complement strand
GCGGTGCGGTGCCCGGCTTGGCAGGCCCGGATCCCCAGCCCAACCGACAGGTGGGTCTTCCCGGTTCCGGGCGGGCCCAGGAACACCACGTTCTCTCGCCCGGTGATGAAGTCCAGGGTGCCGAGGTGGGCGATGACGTCGCGTTTGANCGCCCCTCGCCGCCGTGGGCCTCGCGGGCGGCGACCTCGCGTTGCAGGCAGGCGGCCAGGAACTCCTCATGGGTCCAGCCCTCTGTGCGGGCCCGCTCGGCCAGCCTCTCGACCGCCGCCCCCAACGAGGGCGCCTTGAGCGCGCGGGTCAGGAACGCGATCTCCGAGGCGACGTTGCGCCCGCCGGTGCTCGTGGTGGTGCCGGTCTTGGCCGCCATCAGGCCGACACCTCCTCGTCCAGGCCGCCCGGACCGTTCAGGCCCTCTGGCTCGTCGAGGCCGAGGATGCGGTCGTATTCGGCCAGCGCGCGCTGCTCGACCTCGAGCCCAGGCCGCGAGCTCGACTGCTGGAGCTGTTCGGATCGGGCGGCACGCATGGCCGCGGCGGCCGCGGCGTGGGTAGGGTCGGTCAGGGTCTGGTGCCGCGCCCAGCAGCGGCGATGCCGCGCGACGCGGCGCCCGTCGCAGGACACCAGCACGTGGTCGAGATCGGCGGTGACGGTGACCCTGCGTCCGACCGCGCAGGGATGCACGGAGTAGTCGTTGGCGTCGAGGCGGACGTAGTGATCCCGGGGCAGCCGCAGCGAGTGCGCCCAGCCGACCAGCGCCGACCCGGCGGCCAGGGCTGGCAGGACGAGCATGTGGCCGTGATCGGCCGCCCACCGGTCGACCGGGCGACACCCGAGTCTGCGGTGTTGGCGGGCGTTCGCCCGGGCCAGCCAGACCCCGAGCTGGGCGTTGAAGTCCGCCGGCGAGGCGAAGCGGCGCCCGGGCAGGAACGAGGTCTCCAGATAGCGGTTCCCGCGCTCGACCAGGCCTTTGGCCTCGGGGTCGCCGGGCCTGCACTGGATGACCTTGATGCCGAGTGCGCCGCGGAAGCTGTTCATCGCATCGGTCAGCTGCGGACGCCCGCCGCGCCACGAGCCGATCGCGGACTCGTTGTCCCACACCAGCGCCCGGGGCACCCGCCCCCACCCGGCCAGCAGCGCCCAGTGCCCGGCCAGCAGGTCCGGGGCCTGGCGCGAGGGCAGCATCCGGGCGGTCATCGCCCGTGAGTAGCCCGACACCATCACCAGCACCGGTGGGCGCCCGACCTGCCCGGCCCCGAGCGGAACGTCGACCGGCGGGAACCACAGATCGCACTGCGCGAGCTCGCCGGGCCGGTAGTCCATCCGCGACGCCGGGTCGACCGGGACGAACTGCGGGCGCAGCTCCCGGACCCGCTCCTTGAGCACCGTCAGCGAGCGTGTCCAGCCGATCCGCTCCGCGATCACCGTCGCCGGCATCTG
>NZ_JBHSQK010000023.1:0-77049 GCF_042658055.1 Pseudonocardia lutea | reverse complement strand
GCGGCGCCGCCCCGGCGGCGCGGCTCCGGCTCCTTCTCACGCGGGGGCGCGAGCAGGTCGGGCCCGGGCTCCGGGCGCGGCGGGAGCTTCGGGGTGCCGGTGGCGGCCCCGCTGCCGGCGGAGAAGTCGAACCCGCCGGTGGCCTGGTAGGTGTTGCCCTGCCTGGGCCTCTCCTCGGCCGCCGGGGTCTCGAGCTCGTCGCGCTCGCGCAGGCTGATCCGGCGCCTGCGGCTGACCGTGAGGCCGGCGACCAGGGCGATCAGCACGACCACCGCGACCACGACCACGATGATCCAGAGGGTCTGCGTCGTCACACCCCCAGCCTTGCACGCCCCGTCGCACCCCACCGGCCGCGGGCCCGGTCCGCGCGAGGCGCCGGCGCCGCCGCCCGAGCGGCCCCCCGAACCGGGTCCGGGGAGGTCGACGAGGTCCTACGAGGCCGGCCGCAGCCGCTGCGAGATGACGGTGGTGATGCCGTCCCCCCGCATCGAGACGCCGTAGAGCGCGTCGGCGACCTCCATCGTCGGCTTCTGGTGGGTGATGACGATGAGCTGCGAGGTGGCCCGCAGCTCCTCCATCAGCGAGATGAGCCGGCGGAGGTTGGCGTCGTCGAGGGCGGCCTCGATCTCGTCGAGCACGTAGAAGGGCGAGGGGCGGGCCCGGAAGATCGCGACCAGCAGCGCCATCGCGGTGAGCGAGCGCTCCCCGCCCGAGAGCAGCGACAGCCGCTTGACCTTCTTGCCCGGCGGCCGCGCCTCGACCTCGATGCCGGTGGTCAGCATGTCCGACGGGTCGGTGAGCACCAGCCGGCCGTCGCCCCCCGGGAAGAGCGTGGCGAAGACCGTCTCGAACTCCCGCGCGACGTCCTCGTACGCCTGGGTGAAGACCTCGAGGATCTTGTCGTCGACCTCGCGGACCACCGTGAGCAGGTCCCGCCGGGTGTTCTTGAGGTCCTCGAGCTGGGTGGACAGGAAGGTGTAGCGCTCCTCGAGCGCCGCGAACTCCTCCAGCGCGAGCGGGTTGACCTTGCCGAGCAGCGCGAGGTCCTTCTCGGCGCGCTTGGCCCGGCGTTCCTGGGCGGCGCGGTCGTAGGGCATCGGGGGCGGGGCGACGACCTCCTCGCCCCGCTCCTTGGCCGCCTCGTACTCCGCGACCTCGGCCGGCGAGGGCGGCACGCCGACCGACGGCCCGTACTCGGCGATCAGGTCGTCCACGGCGATGCCGTGGTCGGCCAGCGCCTTCTCGGTCAGCTGCTCCAGCCGCAGCCGCGACTGGGCGCGGGCCACCTCGTCCCGGTGCACGGCGTCGACCAGCTTGTCCAGCAGCGCGGACAGCCGCCCGGTGGTGGCCCGGGCCTCGGTCAGCGCGGCCTCGCGCTCGGCGCGGGCGGCGGCGACCTCGTCCCGCTCGGCGGCCGCGGAGGCCAGCGAGACCTCGATCCGTGCCAGCGCCCGGGCACCGGCCCCGACCACCAGCTCGGCGACGGCGGCGCTGCGCTCCCGCTCGCGGCGCGCGGCCTCGGCGCGGGCCCGGGCCTGCCGCTCCGACGACGCCTGCCGGCGCAGCGAGTCCGCCCTGCCGGCGATCGCGCGGGCCCGCTCCTCGGCGGTGCGCAGCGCGAGCCGGCACTCCACCTCCTCGGACCGGGCCTCGGCCAGCTTCTCCGCGGCGGTGTCGCGGACCTCGGTGTCCGGCTCGTCGTCCACCGGCTCGCCCTCGGCGACCAGCAGCTGCTGTTCCGCGGCCTCCAGCGCCAGCAGCGACTCCGACCGCCGGGCCTCCACCGCGTCCCGCCGCTGACGCAGCCGCTGCGCCTCCTGCTCGGCCGACCGGACCACCTGCTCCAGCCGCCCGAGCTGGTTGCCCGCGGCCGCACGCCGCTGTTCGGCGGCCCGGCGCTCGGCCGTCGCGGCCTCGACGTCCGCCTTGCGGGCGGCCTCCTCCGCCCGCGCGCCGTCGAGGGCGGGGCGCAGCCGGGCCAGCTCGCCGTCGTTCGCGTCCCGGGCGGCCACGGCCTCGTCGACGGCGGCCTGCACCTCCAGCGCGCTCGAGCCGCCGCCCGCGCCGCCGCGCGCCCGGAAGGCCTCGAGCACGTCCCCGTCGGGCGTGACGGCGACGAGCCCGGCCCCCGCCACGGTCCGCGCCTCGTCGAGGGAGTCGACGAGCACGACCCGCTCCAGCAGCGCCGCGACGGCGGGCGCCAGCCGCCCCGGGGCGCACACCACGTCCGTCGCCCACCGCCCGGCCGGTGCGGCCCCGCCGGGGGCATCGCCGGAGCGGGCCGTGGAGACCGCGACGGGACCCGCACCGTCGCCGGCCACGGCCCCGCCGACCAGCAGTGTCGCGGACCCGTGGTTCCCCGACCGCAGCTCCCGCAGCGCCTCGACCGCCGCGCCGGCGGACTCCACGGCCACACCCTCGGCCAGCTCGCCGAGGACGGCCGCGACCGCGGTCCGGGCCCCCGGCTCGACCTCGAGCAGCTCGGCGACGGCACCGACGACCCCGTCCCGCTCCCCGGACAGCAACGCGCCGCTGCCGTCCTTGCGGGCGAGACCGACCGACAGCGCGTCGACCCGGGCCCGCCAGTGCGCCCGCTGCTGCTCCAGCTCCCGCTCCCGGGCGACCAGCTCGCGCACCCGCGCCGCCGCGGACTCCTGCGCCTCGGCGGCGGCCTCCACCCGCGCCGCCAGCTCGCCGGAGTCGGCCTCGTCGAGCACGCCGAGCTCCTCGCGGGCGGCCTCCAGCTCCTCGGCCGCCGCGACGATCCGGGCCTCGGCCTCACCGAGCGCCTCGGACAGCCGCTCGATCTCCTCGGCGGTGGCGGCGGCGCCGCTGCGCAGCGCCTCGGCCTTGCCGGCGAGGGTCGCGAGGCCGGCCCTGCGGTCCGCGATCGCGCGCACCGCGGCCATGTGCGCGCGCTCGGCGGCCTGCAGGGTGCGCTCGTGCTCGGCGCGCTCCTCCAGCACCTCCGCGAGCCGCTGCCGGGCCTCGACCACGGCCGCGACCAGCTCCTCCTCCTGTTCCGCGACGAGATCGGCCTCGGCCTCGAGCTCCTCCGGGTCCCGCCCCGGGGTGCGCCCCGACTCCGCGGACGCCAGGTGCCGGGAGCGCTCCTCGGCCAGCCGCACGGTGCCGCGCAGCCGCTCCGCCAGCGACGACAGGGAGTACCAGGTGTCCTGCGCACGCTGCAGCCGCGGCGCGTCGGCGGCGAGCGCCTCCTCCAGCTCGCCCTGCCGCGCCCGGGCGGCGTCGAGCTGCTCGGCGACCTCGGCGCGCCGCTCGCGCGCCTGCTGCTCGTCGGCCTCCTCGCGGGCCAGCGCGTCCCGCAGGGTGACGATGTCGTCCGCCGCGAGCCGGATCCGCGCGTCCCGCAGCTCGGCCTGCACCTGCTGCGCCTTGCGCGCGATCTCCGCCTGCCGGCCCAGCGGCTTGAGCTGGCGGCGCAGCTCGGCGGTGAGGTCGGTGAGCCGGGTCAGGTTGGCCTGCATCGCGTCGAGCTTGCGGAGCGCCTTCTCCTTGCGCTTGCGGTGCTTGAGGACCCCGGCGGCCTCCTCGATGTAGGCACGCCGCTCCTCCGGCTTGGACCGCAGGATCGCGTCGAGCTGGCCCTGCCCGACGACCACGTGCATCTCCCGGCCGATGCCGGAGTCCGACAGCAGCTCCTGGATGTCCAGCAGCCGGCACGAGTTTCCGTTGATCTCGTACTCGCCCGCGCCGTCCCGGAACATCCGGCGGGTGATCGAGACCTCGGAGTACTCGATCGGCAGCGCGCCGTCGGAGTTGTCGATGGTGAGCGTGACCTCCGCGCGCCCGAGCGCCTGCCGCCCGGACGTGCCGGCGAAGATCACGTCCTCCATCTTGCCGCCGCGCAGCGCCTTGGCCCCCTGCTCGCCGAGCACCCAGCTGATCGCGTCGACGACGTTGGACTTGCCGGAGCCGTTGGGCCCCACCACGCACGTGATCCCGGGTTCCAGACGCAGCGTCGTGGCCGAGGCGAAGGACTTGAAGCCCTTCAGCGTCAGGCTCTTGAGGTGCACGGCGGCGGTCTCCGGGGTGTCTCGGGGGCGAGCGGAGCGTACCGGCCGCCGCGTGCGGCCCCGGCCCGCGCGTGCGCCGGCCGGGACCCGCCCCTCAGGCGGCGGTCGCGGCGTTCACCAGCCAGCGCACGCCGAACCGGTCCGTCACCATGCCGAACTTGTCGCCCCACATCTGCTTCTCGAACGGCACCTCCACCGTGCCGCCCTCGGCGAGGCCGGTGAACCAGCCCTCGAGCTTCGCCTCGTCGTCCCCGGACAGGCTGACCGAGACCGCGGTGCGGCCCGCCGCCCGCTCCGGGTCGCCGTCCGAGGCCATGAGCACGAACCCGTCCGGCGTGGTGAGCTGCGCGTGCATGACGCCCTCCGGCGGCGGGACGGGGCCCTCGGCCCCCATCTCCCCGAACGTGCTGACCTGCAGGTCGCCCCCGAGGACCGAGCGGTAGAACTCCATCGCGGCGCGGGCCTCGGTGTCGAAGTGCAGGTACGGGTTGAGCGTGACGGACATGCGGTGCCCCCTTCTCGTGTGGTGTGGATCGCACCGTAGACCCGGGCACCGACAGAACCTCAGGCCTCGACGAACCCGTCGAACCCGCCCTTCGGCTCGCCCCACTGCTCGACGACCTCCTCGACCCGGCCCGGCGTTCCCCCGCCGCGCAGCAGCCCGAGGAGGCGCTCGCACCGCTCCCGGTCACCCTCCGCGACCACCGCGACCCGGCCGTCGGCGAGGTTGCGGGCCTGCCCGACGAGCCCGAGCTCGAGCGCCCGCGACCGCGTCCACCAGCGGAAACCCACGCCCTGCACGCGCCCGCGCACCCAGGCGGTGAGCCGAACGGTCGAATCGTCGTTGCTGCTCATCGCCCTGGTACGTTACCGGGCCGTGACCGGTCCGGTGCCCCGCACCACCGCTGCGCCGGTCGCCGCGGGACCCGTGGCCCAGGTCGTCGCGCTGACCAACCGGGCCCGGGCCGCGGCGGGCTGCGGGCCCCTGACGAGCGACCCCCGGATCGCCCGCGCGGCCCGGACGCACAGCGAGGACATGGCCGCGCAGGGGTACTTCGCCCACGACGGCCCCGACGGCCCCGACGGCCGCGACTTCGCCGACCGGCTCACCGCCGCCGGCTACCCCTCCCCCGCCGCGGAGAACATCGCGCGGGGCCAGCGCACCCCGAAGAGCGTGGTCGAGGCCTGGCTGGACTCCCCGGGCCACCGGCGCAACATCGAGGACTGCTCGCTCACCACGATCGGCGTCGGGCTCGCGACCGACGGATACTTCTGGACGCAGGACTTCGGCCGCTGAGCACCTACGCTCCGGCGGGAGTCGCAGATGGGAGGGAGTCCGGAATGTCCGTCGTGGACAACGCGGTGTACGTCGACGGACGCCGCGCGGAGGAACCGGAGTCGCTCGACCAGACGGTCGAGACCCTCCAGCGGTGCGGCAACGGCAAGGAGACCTTCTGCTGGATCGGGATGCTGCGGCCGGGCCCCGACGACATCAAGGCGATCGAGCACGAGTTCGGGCTGCACGAGCTCGCCGTCGAGGACACCCTGCACGGCCACCAGCGGCCCAAGCTGGAGCGCTACGGCGACACGGAGTTCGCGGTGCTCCGCCCGGCCCGGTACGTCGACGAGGACGAGGAGGTCGAGCTCGGCGAGCTCCACCTGTTCCTGGGCCCGGACTTCGTGGTCACGGTGCGGCACGCCGAGGAACCCGACCTCGCCGGCGTCCGGCGGAGGCTCGAGCGCGACCCCGAGCTGCTGGCCCACGGGCCGTTCGCGGTGTTCTACGCCGTGCTGGACAAGGTCGTCGACGACTACGGGCCGGTGCTCGACGGCCTGCAGGACGACGTCGACCAGATCGAGGACCAGGTGTGGAACGCCGACCCCGCGGTCTCCCGGCGCATCTACAAGCTCACCCGCGAGGTCATCGAGTTCCAGCGCGCGGTCGACCCCCTGGTGGAGATCTTCGACGAGCTGCGGAACCGGTTCGGGAAGCAGAGCACCACCCCCGACCTCGAGCTCCGCCGGCTCGTGCGGGACGTCCAGGACCACGCCACGCGGGTCCGCGAGCGCACGCAGGGCCTGCGGGACCTGCTCACGAACCTCCTCACCGTCAACTCCACCCTCGTGGCCCAGCGGCAGAACGAGGAGATGACCCACCTGACCGAGGCCGGGTACGTCCAGAACGAGCAGATGAAGAAGGTCTCCTCGTGGGCCGCCATCGCCTTCGCCCCGAGTCTGGTCGCGGGGATCTACGGAATGAACTTCGCCCACATGCCGGAACTGCAGTGGCGCTTCGGGTATCCCTACGCGCTCGGCCTGATGCTCGCCCTGGCGCTGCTCCTCTACGCGCTCTTCAAACGGAAGGACTGGCTCTAGATCCTCGATCTTCCCCAGGTCAGAGGTACTTTTTATCGGTCAGTGACAGGAAACGTCGGGGCGGGTCGCACCGAGTAGTGGGACAGACGCGCGGAGGCGACCGCGCGCCAGGCGGTGTCGTCGTCGGGGGGACCGATGTGGGACGAACTATCGCTTGCACGTGCACTGCTCGAGTTCGCGGACACGCTGGGTGGCGGGTTCGACGAGGACGAGTTCGCCCAGCGGCTGGCCCACCGCTCGGCGCAGCTCGCGGGGATCCGGTCGACGGGGGTGGCGCTGGCGCAGAAGGGTGAGCTGCGCTTCGCAGCGGCGACCGACGACCCGGGCCGGTCGCTGCACCTCGTCCAGCTGCGGCAGGGGCAGGGGCCGTCGCTGGCCTGCTACCGCTCCGGCCACACCGTGCACGTCGGTGACCTGAGCGGGATGGCCGCGCGCTGGCCGGCGTTCGCCGCGGCCGTCGGTGGGGCGGGGTTCTGCGGGGTGCACGCCGTGCCGCTGCGCCGCCACGACCGTGGAGTGGGTGCGGTGAGCCTGTTCCTGCACGACGGCCGCACGCCGTCCCCCAGCACGGCGGCCGCGCTGGAGGCGCTGGCCACCGCCGCGGCCGTCGGGATCCTGCAGCAGCGGGCCCGGCAGCACCACGAGACCCTCGCGCGGCAGCTCCAGCAGGCGCTCGACCGGCGCATCGTGGTCGAGCAGGCGAAGGGGATGCTGGCCGAGCGCCTCCAGGTGGATCCGCAGGAGGCGTTCGAGCGGCTCCGCGCGCATGCCCGCCGCTACCGCCGCACGGTGCACGGTCTGGCGGCCGCGATCGTCGACACGCCGGCGGGCGCCGACGTGCACGGGCTCACCGCCCCGATCCCGGTCCCATGCGCAGTCTGCGGGTGACGACGGCGCGGGCGACCTCGCCGAGGGTCGTGCCGCGCTCGCCGGCGTAGGCGCCCATCCGCCGCCGCGCCTCGTCGACGTCCACCCCGAGCTGGGCCGCGACCATCCCGACCGCCTGCAGCACCACGGCCTGGTCCGGGTCCGCGACCCCGGTGTCCTCACCGGCCTCGAGGGCGGCCGGGGCGGCGCCGTCCCCGTGCTCCGGCCCGTCGAGCAGCACCGCGCCCGCCGCGTCCGCGTAGGCGGCGGCCGCGGCCAGGGTGTCCTCCGCGAAGGGACCCGGCGTGCCGCGGACCAGCGTCAGGACGCCGACGACGGTCGTGCCGACCCGGACCGGCACGGCGGCGAGGGCCCCGACACCGGCCCGTGCCGCGGCCACCGCGAACGCGGCGTCCGGCTCGGTCCGGGCGGCCTCGACGACCACCGTGCGGCCCTCGGTCGCGTCCACCGCGGGGCCCCGCCCGGTGGCCTGGTGCCACTCCTCGACCGCGCGGGTGCCGTCGTCGGTGGCGGCGAGCAGCTGGCGCCCGCGCGGGCTGACCCCGACGAGTGCGACGCCGGCCACGGCCAGGTCGTCGACGCACGCCCGGCACACGTCCTGCGGGGAGACGGTGGGTGAGCCTCGCCGCGCGGCGGCGGCCACGAGCAGGTCCCACACCCGGGCCCGGGGGCCGCCCGCCGCGCTCACGACGACCCGCCGCCCGCGACGGCCGGCGCGCCGCGGGTGCCGGGGGCACCGGGATCGTCGACCATGTGAACCTCTGTCCGACGGCGGCGCTGCACGGAGCGCCGTGGTCTCGACGGCCCGTGATGACGCCGTCAGTGAACCAGACCTCTCAGGTCGTCGCCCTCCGGTCGGCCGTGCGTCACCACGCAGGGTGACGCCTGGTCACGCGGCCGATCGGCCGCCGGATCCGGGATGCGGACGGTCGAGTGGGCGATCGGCGGGGCGTGCACGGGCGCCGGTCCGACCACCTGGGCGTAGGTGCCGACGCGGGCGCGGGCGCCGTCGAGCAGCAGGACGCGGTCGGCGCGGGCGGCCGAACCCATCCGGTGCGCGACGACCAGCAGGGTCCCGCCGCGCTCCCGGAACGCCCGCTCCGCGGCCTGCTCGGCGGCGGGATCGAGATGGCAGCAGGCCTCGTCGAGGATGCAGAACCGGGCCCGCGACAGATGGGCCCTCGCCAGCGCGAGGAGCTGGCGCTGCCCGGCCGACAGCGTGCCCGGGACGACCGTCGCCCGGAGGCCGCCGAGCCCGTCCACCAGCTCCTCGGCCCCCACCGCCCGCACGCTGCGGTGCACCGCCGCCGGATCGGCGAACGGGGTGAGGTAGCCGAGGTTCTCCTCGACCGTGCCCTGGAACAGGTAGGCCTGCTGCGGCACGAGGGTGATCGCGGCGTGCCGGGCCCGCGGGTGCAGTGCGGCGACCGGGACGCCCCCCAGCCGGACCTCGCCGGTGGCCGGCCGGAGCAGTCCGGCCAGGAGCAGGGTGAGCGTGGACTTGCCGCCCCCGCTCGGCCCGACCACGGCCAGGTGCTCGCCGTCGGCGAGGTCCAGGTCGAGGTTCTCGACGACGGGTGCGGAGTGCGGCCCGTAGGCGAAGGTCAGCCCGCGGGCCCGGACGTCGGCCCACACGGGTGGGACACCGATCAGCCCGCGCGGGCCGGCGTGCCGACGGCGCGGCCACGCGCTCGAGGCCGGGGGCGGCGTCGGCACGGTGTCCGGTTCCGGGCGCGGCTCGTCGCCGGCGTCGTCCGTCGTGCCCCCCAGCTCCGCCAGCCTCCGCACGGTCACGGCCAGCTGCAGCGCCTGGCTCCCCACGACGTGCACGAGCGAGGAGAGCGCCGGGCCGAGCGACACCAGCAGGTAGCTCGTCGCTCCGACGAGCTCGCCGGCCGTCAGCAGCCCGTGGCCGACCAGCAGGGGCCCGGCCAGCAGCAGGGCCGCCAGCGGCACCTGGGCCCCGAGGGCGACGACCAGGATCCGCAGCACCGACGCGCGCCCGACCGCACGGGTGGCGGCGACCTGTTCGTCGATGCGCCCGTGCAGGACGGCCGCGGCACGGTCGCCGGCCTGGCAGGCCAGCACGTCGCGCAGCCCGAACAGGACCCCGGCCGCCTCGGTGGCGATCGCCTCCTCGGCCAGCACGGTACGGCGCTGGCGGCGCGCGAGCGGCCGCAGCAGCCGGCCGAACAGGACGAGCGCCGCCACCAGCGGCGGGAGCACGAGGGCGAGCAGCACCGGGGAGAGCAGGGCGAGGCCGGCCACGCCTGCCACCAAGGCGACGGCGACCTGCCGGGCCGTGCGCAGCAGGGCCGCGCCGGTGAGCCGCACGTTCTCCACCTGCCCGGTGAGCCGGGCCACGGCGGCCGCGTCGCCGCCGTCGTGACCAGGGCCGGTCCCGGCCACCGCGGTGCGCAGGGTCGCGGTCACCACGTGGCGGACGAGGTGGTCGCGCTGGGCCTCCGCGATGCGGGCCACCCGCGGCACGATCTGCCGGGTGGCCATGGCCCCGCACAGCGCCAGGACCAGGAGCGCCCCCAGCAGGCTCACCCCGAGCCCGGGCCGGTCCGCGAGGAACCCCTCGTCGAGCGCGGTGGCCACCAGCCGCGCGGTCAGCACGGCCGGCACCGCCTCGCACACGCTGAACCCGACGAGCCCGGCCCAGGCCCGGCGGGTCCCGCGCATCCCGGCCCGCAGCAGCGCCACCGGGGTGGTCGGCCCGGTGGCGAGAGCCTCGGCGCTCACGACGTCACCGGGATCGCCGCGCCGGCCGGGACGAACAGCGCCCGGTACTCCGGGTCCGCCCACAGCTCGGCGTGCGGGGCGTAGCCGCGGATCCGGCCCTCGTGCAGCCAGACGACCCGGTCCGCGGCCGCCGCGGTCGCCGCCTTCCGGGTGACGATCACGCGGGTGCGCCCGCGCAGCACCGTCGCGAGCGCCTGTTCGACCTCGGCCTCCGTGGCGCTGTCGAGGCTCGCGGTGGCGTCGTCGACGACCGTGATGCGTGCGTCCTGAGCGACCGCCCGGGCCAGGCCGAGCCGTTGGAGCTCGCCGCCGGAGAGCGGGGCGCCGCCGGGTGGCGTGCCGTACCCGAGCGGGAGCATGTGCACGAAGCGGTCGGCGCGGGCGGCACGGGCGGCGTCGGCGATGGTCCGGTCGTCGGCGTCCGGCCGGCCGTACCCGATCGCCTCGGCGAGGGTGGCGCCGGGCAGCGCGGGACGTTCGAAGGCGTAGGCGACGGTGCGCCGGAGGGTGGCGGCGTCGAGCTCGGTGATCGGGCGGCCGTCGACCAGCACGACCCCCTCGTCCGGGCGGTACAGGCCGCCGAGCAGCCCGACCAGCACCGTCTTGCCCGAGCCGGACGCGCCGACGACCGCGGTGCACCCCCCCGGCACGAGCAACAGGTTCACGTCGTCCAGCACGACCCGGTCGCCGAGCCGGACGGTCACCCCGGACAGCCGCGCGCGGCCGGGGCCGCTCGCCGGGCCGGGCCGACGCGGGCCGGGNGCCGCGCGCGGCCGGGGCCGCTCGCCGGGCCGGGCCGACGCGGGCCGGGTGTCGGGCCCGGGCAGGGCCGGGCGACGGCGGCGGCGAGGTGGGCCGCGGCGGCGCGGCACTGCGCGATCTCCAGGACGGTGTCCACGGCCCGTGCCGCGCCGAGCACGAGCTCGGTGTAGCCGAGCGCCGCGACCGCCGCCCCGACGGTCAGCCTGCCCTGTGCCACGCCGAGGCCGGCCACGGCCAGCACCAGGATCCGCAGCACGGGGGCGAGCAGGGCGAAGGACCAGCCGAGATCGCGCTGTTGCGTCCAGAACCGCACGCCCGCGGCGCGCATGGCGGGCAGCGGGGCGAGCACCCGGGTGATCTCGGTCTCGACGGTGCCGCTGGCGCGGATGGTCCGGCGCCCCGCGAGCGCGTCGGTGAGCCGGGCCACGATCGCGGCCTGGGTCTGCTGGTAGTCGGTGAAGGCGTCGACGGTCCGGCGGGCGAACCGGCGGGCGAGCAGGACGCCCACGGGCACCAGCGTCAGGACCGTCACCGCGGTCCACACGTCGACGAGGGCGAGCGCGACCAGCGCCGCCGCGCCGACGAGCAGCCCGGTCAGCATCCCGACGGTCATCGCCGGCACGCGTCCGGAGGCCGCGGCGATCCCGGTGAGGCGGGCGGTCGCGTCCCCGGCCGGGATGTCCGCGGATCCGGAGAAGCCGCGGGCGAGCAGGCCCGCCACGCCGCGGCGGCGCAGCCACGCGGTGCTCCGGGCGACACCCGTGGTCGTCGCCAGGGCGCCGAGGGCGGCGGAGGCCACACCCGTCGCCACGACCCCGAGCAGGAGCAGCACGGCCGTGGACGGGCCGGCGCCGGCGGCCCGCGGTGCGAGCACGGAGTCGATGGCGGCGGCCAGCGCGGCGGGTGCGAGCAGGGAGCTGGCCGCGGCCAGGAGGGCGGCCGCGATCGCAACCGCCGTGGTGGCGGGGGTGTGGCGTGCTGCGGCCCACAGCAGCCGGGAGGCGGCGGGCTCGGTGGGCTCCGTCGAGGATCGGCGCATGGGCGCTCCCGGGCTCGGACCGGGCCGTGCCCGGTCGGGGGTGGCGGCGGACGGTGGCCGATCGCCGCGAGGCGCGCGGTGGAATGCTGGAGGCGTGTGCGAGGGCGGTAACGGCGCCCTCGCACACGCCTCGTTCAGCAGCCGGTCGCGTGCGACCGATCCGTCATCCCACGGCGTTGATGTTGGTGACGTTGCAGGTGATGGTGCAGTCGACGCGGTTCGTCTGGTAGATGACGTCCTCCCAGTCGAAGTCCAGACCCGTGGCCCGACCCTCCGGCAGCTGCTGCAGGGCGTCGATGTCCGTCGTGTACATGTGCTTCATCTCCTTCTGGATGTCGTCCCCGCCCCGACGGCGAGGGTCTGCGTCACGCCTCGTTGATGTTCGTGACGTTGCAGGTGTAGTAGCAGGCGACGACGTTCACCTGGACGGTGATGTCGTAGCCGAAGTCGCCACAGAGCGCCGTCGGCGTGCTCTCCGGCAGCGTCTCCAGTGCCGCGACTTCCCGGGTCACCTCCACTCCCTTCACCCCCTCTCACCGTCGGGACGGGTCTCACCGCGGGCGCGGCAAGTTCTCGGGCCGGGGCCGGCGGCCAGGAAGGCCAGCACGGTCCGCGGCAGATCGGGCGCGGCGGCGTCGTCGAGCACGCCGTGCCCCGCGCCGGGGTACTCGAGGTAGCGCGCCTCGGTCCCGGCGGCGCGCAGCGCGTCGCGGACGGCGCGCGCCTGGGCGACGGGGACCACGTCGTCGGCGGTGCCGTGGGCGAGCAGGACGCGGGCGGTGATCGCCGGGGCGAACCGCGTCACGTCGCGCTCGCCGAGCGCGTCCTCGACCGGTGCCAGGCCGTCCAGCCTGTCGATCATCGCCCGGACCGCGGGCCCGGCCTCCGGGTAGAGCCGCCGCGCCGAGGCGAAGGGCGCCACCGCGACGACGTGGGACCACAGGCCGGGCTCGATCCCCGCAGCCAGCAGCGCGAGGAACGCTCCGTAGCTCGCCCCGAGCAATTGCAGCGGTGCCCCGGTCTCCGCAGCGAGGTCGTGCGCGAGGGCGAGCAGGTCGGCCAGGTCCGGGCCGCCCCAGGCGCCCCGGCCGGTGTGCTCGTCGCGGGGCCCGGCACCCCACCCGCCGCGCAGGTTCGGCGCGACGACGAGCAGCCCGGCGGTGGCGAGCTCGTGCATCAGCGGGTCGTAGGCCAGCCGCCAGGCCCCGATCGGGCCGCCGTGCAGGGCGAGCAGCACCGCGTGCGCGGTGGCCCGGTCCCCGTGGACCACGGCCTCGATCGGGCCGGCGGGTCCGGCGAGGACGGTGTGCTCGACCGGTGCGAGGGGCAGCCGGGTGCCGTCGTCCTCGTCCCCGTCGGGGTGCAGGGTGAACCGGCCGCTCGTCGGCGGGGTCAGCTCGGCCAGCCCGGGCGGCCAGGCGGGCCCGGTGAACGGGAACCGCAGGGCGTCCTCGCCCCAGTGCGCCGAGCCGCCGATCACACCCGGCGGCACCGGCACGGGCACGAGCTCGTCGGCGCCCGGGTGGTAGACCGCGAGGCGCGCCCGGCAGGGCTCGTCGAGCTGCAGGAGGACCTGCCGCCCCCGGGGATCCACGGCGAGCGGCCACACGCGGCACTCGTCCGTGCTGCGCAGCAACTCGGGGAAGGTCAGCGGGCCCCGCCCGTGGTCGCCGGCCCAGCCGAGCTGGTCCGCGCCGCGCCCGACGACCAGCAGCCCGGTCGCCGGCGCGCACAGCAGCGGCCGCACCCCCTCGTCGGCCCGCTCCGACAACGGCCGCGTCGAGCCGTCGAGCGTGTCGATCACCAGCGGTCGCATCCGCCCCTCGGTCAGGCAGCCGACGGCCAGCGAACGGCCCGCGGGGTCCAGCCAGGCACTGCTGGGGACGACGCCGGGGACCCGGCCCACCTCCACGGGACCGTCCGGGCCGACCCGCCAGAGCCGCGTGCTCCCGTCCCGCTCGGTGCTGAGTGCCCAGCCCAGCGTGTCACCGGACGCACCGCCGCCCGCCGTGTCCGGCCCGGCGACGAGCCGCAGCCCCTGCGCGTCGACCACGCCGAGGAGCCGGGCCGTGCCGTCCGGGTCGACCAGGGTGAGGTGGTGCCGGGCGTCGATCGGCCGGGTGACCAGCAGGCTCCCGTCGTCGAGCGTTAGCGGCTGGGTCCAGCGGGTCTCCGGCCGCTCGGCGGGCACGACACGGCGCCGGGGCGGGTCGAACGACCACGCCTCCAGCCGGTACCGGCCCCCGCGACCCACCAGGCACGCGCCGTGGCGGCCGGACGGGGAGAACCGGAAGCCGAGGCGGCTCGGAGGGCGGACCGCCGCCGGCGCCGACGAGGCCGTCGAGGTCGATCCGGTCGAGGTGGACGACGCGTCCGACGAGACGGCGGATGCCGGCCGCTCGACGACCTCGTCGACCATCCAGGCCCGGGCACCGCCCCGCTCGAGCCGGAGCAGGAAGCGGAGTACGCCGGCCAGCCCGGTGCCGGCGTCGGCGACGACGTCCCGGCCCGTCTCGTCCGCCACGAGCAGCCGGCCGTCGCGCCGGCAGTACCGCAGCGCGGCGGCCTCGGCGAGGTCCTCGGCCCACCCCCGCAGCCGGGGCTCGTCGAGCAGGGCGACGGCGTCGAGCAGGAAATCGCCGTCGCCCGCCAGGCCGTGGCAGGCCGAGGGCAGGGACCGCCAGCGGGCCCGGTGCACGGCGACCGCGGCCGCCGCGGCCAGCTCGGCGTGGCGCTCCCGGCCCGCGATCCGCCAGGCGCGGAGCAGGAACGTCCCGATGCCGGACGACCCGTTGCACCAGTGCGCCAGGCGCTCTCGCCCGCCCGGACCCTCCGGCCACCAGGCGGCGCCGTCGTCGAGGACCGCCGCGTCGCAGAGGGTGTCCGCCGCGGTGAGGGCGAGCTCGGTGGCCCTGCCGTCGCCGGTCGCGGCACCGGCCGCCAGCAGGAAGTAGCCGATGCCCGCGGCGCCGTGGGCGAAGCCGTAGTGCCGCACCCCGGCGAGCTCGGAGTCCAGCTCGGGCGGCACCGGCCAGAGCACCGTCCGGTCGTCCTGCTCGGCGGCGGCCACCAGGTCGTCGGCGCAGTGGCGAGCCCGTTCCAGCATGCCGTCGATGCCGGTGACCGACCACAGGTGCAGGGCCGTCAGCCCGGCCCCCGCCAGCCCGTGGGTCACGTCGGGATTGACCGGGCGGGGAATCGGGATCCCCGCCGCCATCTGCACGCCGGCAGCGGTCAGGTCCGGGTCGCCGAGGGCGGCACCCGCGTCGTGCAGCGCCCAGGCCGTGCCGGAGCGGCCGAAGTACAGGCCCGGGAGCCGCCGGGCCTCCGCGGCCGCCCGCCGGCGCAGCCAGCCGGCCGCGGTCGCCACCGCGTCGCGCAGCTCGCCCCGCCGCTCTTCGGCGGAGCCGACGAGCGCGGCGGTGAGCGTGTCGAGCACCCCCGCGGCGCCGTGCTGCACGGCGGCCGGGTCGAACGCCGCACCGCGGCCGGCGGGCCAGAGGCGGTCGGTGCGCTGCGGGGTCGTCGTCGCGAGCAGGTGGTCCAGCCCGTCCAGCACGAGCCGGGCGCGGTCCGGGGCCGGACGGGGCGGCGCGGCGACGATCGGGTCCGCGGCCGGCCGGAGCAGCGGCAGCACGGCCGACACCGACGCCCGGTCCCGCGGGTCGTCGGCCACCAGGGCGGCGATCGCCGGGCGGAGCGCCCGGGCCGCCTCGTGGTCGCGGGCCACCGCGTCCAGCCGGGCGAGCAGGCGCGGCGCCACGGGCTCGGCACCGACCGGGCGGTCGGCCGGGAGCACCGGGTCGGACCCCGCGGCCAGCAGGAGGAACAGGCAGCCCAGCGCGAACAGGTCCTCGGCGACGGCGGCGACGGGGTCCGGCCCCGGCCCGTCGTGCTCGGGCGCGCGGTAGCCGGGCGTGCCGCCCCGCCGCGCCCGTGCGCCGATCGGCGCGGCCAGTTCGAGATCGACGACGGCGGGCTGTCCCGCGGCGTCGACGAGGACGTTCGTCGGGCTCAGGTCGCGCAGCACGACACCGTGCTCATGCACCTGCGCCACCAGCTCGGCCAGGCGCGCGGCCATCGCGACCGCCTCGTCCGCCGCGACACCCGGGCCGGGCCGGCAGTGGGCCGCGGTCCACGCGCCCAGCGGGGCCCGGTCGAGGTGCTCCTCGACCAGGAACTCGTCACCGTCCTGCGCGAACGTGGTGAGCAGGCGGGGCACGAGGCCGGTCGGCGCGAGCCGGAGCAGCATGTCCGCCTCCTGCCGGAGCGCGTCGCGGGCGTCGCGGCCGGAGCCGTCCACCTCGGTGTGGGCGCGGGCCTGCTTGACGACGACCGTGCCGCCGAGCACCGCGTCGTCGGCGAGATAGACCCCACCCTTCGTGGAGTGCCGCAGTGCGGCGTGCACGGTGAAGCGGTCGCCGAGCAGGACGGAGCGCGCCCCCGCCGGTTCCTCCGCCGGTCCGGGCAGCGGGCAGGTCGCCCAGGCCGGGCTGGAGAAGTGGGCCTCGCGCCGGTCCGGCACGGTCACCCCCTCCGGCGTCACGAGGACACCGCGGTAGAGGCCGTCCGTGGTCAGCTCGGCGGGCCGGTCGAAGGCGCCGTAGCGGTAGTGGACGAGGCTGCCCGGGCGGTAGGGACGGTCGGAGAGGATCCGCGGCCCGGCGAGGCCGTACGTCAGGGCGTCGAGCTCAGCGGCGAGCGTGACGAACTCGGCGTCGTCACCGGGATAGACCGTGACGACCTTCCCCGCCTGGGCGCGGTGGCACTCTCGGCTGCCCAGCGCCCGCACCGCGGCGAGGTCGGGCGCGAACTTGAACGCGACGCGGTGGGCGACCAGGCACGGGGCGATCGCGGTCAGCACCGTGGGGGCCGTGCACGGCGTCGCGGAGAGGTGCAGCTTCCACCCGGCGTCGCGGGGGCGCCGACCCGCGGGTGTCGCGGTGGACCAGGTGTCGCCGCGGTGCACGGTCCAGTCCGGCCCCGCCGCGGCCAGCAACCCCTCGACCAGTGGGGTCAGGTCCGTGGGAGCGGGCCGCACGGCCGGGCGGCGGGACATCCCCAGAGCCGGACAGTCCGGCGCCCCGGGCGCCGCGGCGCGGCCGGTGGTGGCGCCCGCCCCCGACCCACCGCGGCGTCGCCCGAGCGGCGGACGCTCCGACCACTGGACACTCATGGGATCGCCCCCTCGGGCACGGCCGTGACTGCTGGCCCGCCGAGGTCCGGGGCGGTGAAGAGGTTCCGTCGTCGGCGGTGTCGGGACCGCCGGAACCGGAACGAGGAGTGACGATAGCGGACGGTGTGTGGCTCGCGCCATACGCAGGATCACGCACAGCGCACGTCCCGACGCGATTGGTCGATCCGGCGGTCCGGAGGCCTCCCCTCGGCTGCGGGCAGCCGCTACCGTCGGTGCCGGCGTCGCGTCAGGCGGCGCTCACCGGCCCTGACCTCGCCGTGCACCCGCACCGCTCGAGGTCCGCGTGTCACCCGGTCCCGCCCGCTCGTAGCCGGCACCCGGGTCCGCGCACGCGACCCCGACCACCCGCGAACGGACGACCCCATGCACGTGCTCCCGTCCCCGCGCGGCCGGCTGGGCCCGGTCGTGCTGTCCGCCCTCGCGCTGACCCTCGCGGCGGCGTGCGCGGCGGGCCCGGCCCCCACGACCACGCCACCCCGACCGCAGCCCGGTCCCGTGCAGACCACGGGCGCCGTCCCGGTCCCGGCCGCCCCGCAGGCACCACCCGCGCAGGACACCCGAGCGGACGATCCCGCGGACGGCCTCCCGGACGGCTTCTCGGCGTGCGGGCAGGGGCCGTGCGAGGTCCGGGTCGACGGGCCCGCGTCGATCCCGCTCCCGGCCGGTGCGGAGGTCACCGAGATCCGGGTCGACGCCGTCGACGCGGACGGGGTCGCCCTCGTCGCCGTGCTGCCGGGCCGGCAGGTGAGCACGAGCTGCTCGGGCCGGTGCCGCGGAATGCGGACGACGACCTCCGACGGCTCGTCCTCCGTCCGGCTCACCGCGGGCACCGGCGCGCGGATCACCGTCAACCGGGTGGCGGTGGAGGTGCGGTCGGTCGGAGCCGGCTCCGCCGACCTCCGGGTGACGCTGCGCTGACCGGCGGCGGCCTCACCGGTAGCAGTAGGAGTCCGAGGACGCGTCCCCGCCCTGCAGCCGGACCTGGTGCACGCGCAGGCCGCGGAAGTCGTCGCCGTGCGGGAAGAACCGCTGGTCGAGGGTCATCCCGCCGTCCGGCCCGACGTCGGCCTCCGCCATCCACGCGCCCACGCCGTCCGGGTAGAACTGGTCGTCCCAGGCCCCGTAGAGCGAGTTGGTGAAGTAGACGCGCCGCCCGTCCCGGCTGACCTCGACCATCTGCGGCCCGCCCGAGAGCGGGAGGCCGGGAGCCGCCGGGTGGGAGGTCCGCTCGACGATGCCGCCGAGCCGGATCGAGCCCGCCTCCCGCGGGTGGGCGGGGTCGGAGACGTCGAACTGCTTCAGCTCGCCGGTCCCCCAGCAGGAGACGTACAGGAAGCGGTCGTCGACCGAGAGGTCGATGTCGGTGATGAGCGGTGGCACCGCGGAGAAGGGCTGCAGGGCGGGTGGCAGCACCTCGGGGTCGGCGGGCTCGGCCGGGATCGAGATCACCTTCTCGGCACGCCACTCGTCGCCGTCGAGGAACCACCGGAAGATCGATCCCGACAGGTCCTCGGTCGAGATCACGACGCCCACGAAGCCCCAGGTCGCCTCGGGATCGTGCGAGGGCCGCACCTCCAGCGCCATCTGGTGCTGGGCACCGAGCTCGAGGCGCTGCAGGTGGCGGCCCTCGGCGAGGTCCCAGACGTGGATCGCGTGCCCGTACTCGTTGCCGAGCAGCAGCTCGGGCACCACGCCGTCCTCGATCATCGACGGGTGGCCCCACTCGCTGGAGATCAGGACGTTGCGGTTGAGGTGCCACCAGGCGTCGTAGGCCAGCCGCTGCGGGCCGCGGTCGGTCTCCCAGGCCCGGAGCACCTGGAAGGTCGAGTGGTC
The DNA here is from genome assembly GCF_042658055.1 of Pseudonocardia lutea. NCBI lineage: Bacteria > Bacillati > Actinomycetota > Actinomycetes > Pseudonocardiales > Pseudonocardiaceae > Pseudonocardia > Pseudonocardia lutea. The sequence continues at coordinate 58,169 of NZ_JBHSQK010000023.1, read as the reverse complement.
GAGCAGGGCGATCCCGCCGGGACCGTCGTCGTCGCCCCGGGGGCCGCCGATGCAGGTGAGGAACACGCCGTCGGGCCCGCAGTGCAGCGTGTGCGGCCGCGAGTATCCCGCCGCCTCGGACAGGTCCTTGGCCGTGATCGTGCGGACCAGGCGCGGGGAGCGCGGGTCCGGCACGGTGTCGAGGACGTGGACGTTCGACGACCGCAGGCCCGGGACCAGCAGGAACCGCCGGGCCAGGCCGTCGGTGTCGTGCCCGGCGTGCGCGAGGGCCGAGGAGCAGGCGTTCCAGCCGAAGTGGTGCAGCTCGTCGCCGGTGCCGGGCATGTCCGTCCAGCCGACGACGCGGCCGTAGCTCGCCGCGTCCGGGTCGACGTCGACGACGGCCATGGCGTCGGGCCGTTCGGCCGACCGGTCGAAGGCGGCGACGTACGCCAGGCGCTCGGGCGGGGCCGCCGCGGCCTCGGCGGCGGAGCGGTAGAACGTCGGGTCGCTGACAGAGTGCGACATGGGACGACCTCCTCGTTTCCCGGAGAAATCGTCCACACTTCGCCGAAACCGGGTACCCGGTCAAGGCCCTGCGCGGGATCAGCGGACGGCGCGGGGGCGCGGCTGACAGCGCGGGCAGGAGAAGGAGCTGCGGTTCATGAACGCCTCGCGGCGGATCGGGGTGCCGCAGCGGCGGCACGGCTCGTCCGTCCGGCCGTACACCGCCAGCGAGCGGTCGAAGTAGCCCGAGGCGCCGTTGACGTCGACGTACAACGCGTCGAACGAGGTGCCGCCCTGGTCGAGGGCCTCCGCCATGACCGCGGCGGCGGCCTCGAGCACGGCCACGCCCTGCTTGCGGGTGAGCTTCTCGGTGGGCCGGGCCCCGTGCAGCCGGGCCCGCCAGAGCGCCTCGTCGGCGTAGATGTTGCCGATCCCGGAGACGATCGTCTGGTCGAGCAGCGCCCGCTTGATCTCGGTGCGGCGGCGGCGCATGGCGGCCACGGCGCCGTCGAGCGAGAACAGCGGGTCCATCGGGTCGCGGCCGATGTGCGCGACGGGCTCGGGCAGCAGCCCCCCGCCGGCGGCCTCGGTGAGCGGGTGGACCGACAGGCCGCCGAAGGTCCGCTGGTCGACGAACCGCAGCTCGGGGCCCTCGTCGTCGAACCGCAGGCGGATCCGCAGGTGCTTCTCGTCCGGGCGGTCCGGGGTGACGACGAGCATCTGGCCGCTCATCCCGAGGTGGGCGAGGATCGCGTCGTCGCCCGGCCCGGCGCCGTCCAGCTCGAGCCAGAGGTACTTGCCCCGACGCCGCGCCGCGGTGATCGTGCGGCCCTTCAGGCGGGCCGCGAAGTCCTCCCCGCCCGCGAGGTGCCGGCGCACCGCGCGCGGGTGCGCGACGGTGACCTCGGCGACGGTGCGGTCGAGGACGTGGTCGGCGAGACCGCGGCGGACCACCTCGACCTCGGGCAGCTCCGGCACGTCAGCTCCGGGCGCTCACCGCTGCGCCTGGGGCGACTTCTGCGTCTCGTCCGTGATTGTGCGCCAGGCGAGCGCGGCGGCCTTCTGCTCGGCCTCCTTCTTGGTGCGCCCGTCCCCCGAGCCGAGCTCGCGACCCCCGACGACCGCGGTGGCCGTGAAGGTCTTGAGGTGGTCGGGGCCCTCCTCGGCGATCCGGTACTCCGGCACGCCGAGCCCCTCGGACGCGGTGAGCTCCTGGAGGCTGGTCTTCCAGTCCAGGCCCGCGCCGAGCAGCGGGGCGCCCTGCAGCAGGTCGCCGAACAGGCGGTGCACCAGCGACCGGGCCGTCTCCAGCCCGTGCTCGAGGTAGACGGCGCCGATCAGGGCCTCGGTGGCGTCGGCCAGGATGCTCGCCTTCTCCCGGCCGCCGGTGAGCTCCTCACCACGGCCGAGGGAGATGTACGCGCCCAGCCCGTGCTCGGACAGCGTGGCCGCCACACCCGCCAGCGCGTGCATGTTGACCACGCTGGCCCGCAGCTTGGCCAGCTGCCCCTCCGGCAGCTCCGGGTGGTCCCGGTACAGCCGCTCGGTGACGATGATGCCGAGCACCGAGTCGCCCAGGAACTCCAGCCGTTCGTTCGTCGGCAGGCCGCCGTGCTCGTAGGCGTACGAGCGGTGCGTCAGGGCGAGCGTGAGCAACTCGGCGCCGATCTCGACGCCGAGTGCCTCCAGCAGCGGCCTGCGGTCCTCGCGCGGCCCCGTGACGCTCTTGTCGCCCACCGGCGGGTCAGGCCGGTCGGACGACCTGACGACCGTCGTACTGCCCGCAGACCGGGCAGGCGACGTGGGGCAGCCTGAGCTCGCCACAGGCGCGGTTGCTGCAGGCGACGAGGGTCGGCGCGCTGGCCTTCCACTGCGCCCGACGAGAGCGCGTGTTGGACCGCGACATCCGGCGCTTGGGTACGGCCACGGCAGATCTCCTACGGTTGTGCTCGAGAGTCTTGCGACGTCGAGACGTCTTCAGTCGGAAGGCAGGCGCTCACGCAGAGCGGCCCACCGAGGATCCAGTGTCTCATGCCGGTGGTCCGGCCCGAGATCGGCCCGTCGTCCGCCGCACTCCGGGCACAGTCCGGGGCAGTCCTCGCTGCACAGCGGGGCGAGCGGGAGCTCCAGCACGATCGCGTCGCGCACGGTCTGCTCGAGGTCCACGTGCTCGTCGACGACCCGCGGGACCTCGTCGGAGTCGGTGGTCTCCTCGGTCACACTGTCCGGGTAGGCGAACAGCTCCTCGATGCGCACCTCGAGGTCCTCGTCGAGCTCGTCGAGGCACCGGGAGCACTCGCCCGCGAGGTGCGCCGCGGCGGTGCCGGAGACGTAGACGCCCTCGCTCACCGACTCCAGGCGCAGGTCCAGCTCCACCGGGCTGCCCGGGGGCACGGCGAGGACGCCGACCAGGCCGATGGCCTCGTCGGCGCGTTCGGTTCCCGGGCCGGGGACCGACCGGGTGACGGTGCGCATGGTGCCCGGGCGACGGCCCATCTCGCGGGTGGAGAACACCCAGGGGCTGGTCTCGGGGCGGGGGGCGGGGGCGCGGTTCGTGCTCATGACGAGCGCGAGGATACGCCCAGTTCGCGCCCCGCCGTCCACCGCGAATCCCACCCCGGCTCTCCCCCGCGAGTCGCGAGCTCCCGCACCGCGAGTCGGGGCTTCCAGCACCGCGAGTCGGCGGTTTCGCACCACCGAATGTGCGATGCCGGGAGGCGGCGCAGCCGGCCCTCAGCGGCCGACGCGCGCCGGGAAGGCCTCGGCGACCGCGGCGGCCAGCTCCAGGAAGGCGTCCCGCGTGGCCGGTCGCAGCCGGCCCGGGTCGATCCGCCCGCCCGTCGCGAGGTGCGGGTCGTGCGGCACCTCGACCACCGCGCGACACCGTCCGCCGAAGTGTTCCCGCAACGCCGGCGCGTCGATCTCGCGGCCCGCGCGCCCGACCAGCACCACCACGGCGTCGGACACCAGCCGCTCGCGCCCGTGCGCGACCAGCCAGTCGAGGGTCTTGCTGGCCCGGCCCGCCCCGTCGACCGTCGGCGCCCCGACGACGACCAGCGAGTCGGCGACGTCGAGCGTCCCGGCCATCGCCGAGTGCACCATGCCGGTTCCGGAGTCGGTGATCATGACGCTGAAGAACCGGGCGAGCACCTCGTCGGCCCGCAGGTACTCGTCGCGGGTGAACGCCTCCCCCGCCGCCGGGTCCTGTTCGGAGGCGAGGACCTGCAGCCGGCCCGCGAGGCTGGTGTAGCGCGAGACCGCGGTCCAGGAGTCGATGGCGTCGAGGTCGTCGAGCAGGTCGCGGACCGTGCGGTCGCTCTGCCCGGTCAGCCGGTCCGCGAGCGTGCCGGCGTCGGGGTTGGCGTCGAGCGCGAGGATGCGGTCGCCGCGGTGCTCGGCCAGGGCGAGCCCCAGGCACGCGGTCACGGTGGTCTTGCCGACGCCGCCCTTCAGCGAGGTCACCGCCACCCGGTGCGTCCCGGCGAGGTGGCTGCGCACCCGGGCGAGCCGGTCCTGGGCGGCGAGCTGCGCGGCGCTGGGTCCGGGGTCGATCCGGCCGAGCGTCGCGGTGTGCAGGATCCTGCGCCAGCCGCGGTCCGGCACCGGCCCGCGGGCCCGCACGAGCGAGTCCGGGTCGAAGGCGCGGAGATGCGCCGGGCCGGACGGACGACGTCCCGGCTCGGCCCGCTCGGCCGCCGGCGGGCCGGAGGGATCGGTGAACCAGGCTCCTGCCTCACCACCCTGCCGCTGCGGGTAGGCCGCCCGCGGCTCGCGCCCCTCGTGCTCAGCCACCGTCGTCTCCCCTTCGCCGGATCCCGTCGGCTCGCCGTGCAGGCGGTGGCCGTACCGCTCCCACCAGGTCGCCGGATCCGGCTCGTCGTGGCGGGCCATGCGCGCAGAGTAGTCCGACGGGCACGCTCTGTTGGAGAGGATTGACCGGATAGTGGATCACGCGCCACGCGTCGGCTGCTGGACGGGCCGTGGCCGCCCGGCTCGTACGGCACCGTGCTCGACGCGAAGCGCCCCCGCGACCCTCGGCGCATCCGGCCGACGATCATCGTCGTCGAGCCCGCACCCGCCGTCGCCGCACCCGGTGCCGATCACGACGCGCATCGCCGCGAGCGGCGATCACGGACCCGCCGCTGCGCGGAGCACGATCAGCGACGAGCAGCGCCCACGGCGCCCCGCACCGCCCCGAGCGCACCGGACCGGCGATCACCGGCCGGCGGCGAGGGCCAGGAGTCAGTCGATCAGGTCCATCCCCGTCCCCGTCCGCCCGTGCAGGGCGGTGGCGGGGGTGCCGTTGGGCGAGCCGCCCTTCCACAGCTGGCTGCGCCCCCGGCTGACCGTGCGCAACGCCTTGGTGAGGGTGTCCTCGAACTCGGCGAGCTTGGCGTCGACGTAGCCGTCGCACTCGCGCCGGAGCCGGTCCGCCTCACCGTCGGCGGTGTCGACGATCCGGGCCGCCTCGGCGTGCGCCGCCCGGACGACCTCGGTGCCGGAGACCAGCCGGGCCTGCTCGGCCTGCCCGTCGGCGACGTACCGGTCGTGCGTGGCGCGCCCGGCCTCGGCGAGCCGGTCGGCCTCGTGCCGGGCCCGCTCGGTGAGCTCCTCGTACTCCTGCCGGCCGTCGGCGATCATCGTGTCGGCCTCGTGCCGGGCGTCGGCGAGGGTGCGCTCGGCCTCCTCGCGGGCCTCGGCCACCAGCCGTTCGGCCTCGGCCCGGGCCTCGGCGAGCATCTCCTCGGCCTCGGTCGCGGCGGCGGTGCGGGTCTCCTCGGCCTCCCGCTCCGCCTCGCCGACGATCTCGTCCCTCCGGTCGAGGACGTCCTGGGCGTCGTCGAGCTCGCCGGGGACCGCCTCGCGGAGGTCGTCGAGCAGGTCGAGGACGTCGCCGCGCGGCACCACGCAGTTGGCGGTCATGGGGACGCCGCGCGCCTCCTCCACCACCGTCACCAGTGCGTCGAGCGACTCGAAGACCCTGTACACGGCGGCGATCCTCTCACCGGCGGGCCCGCGTTCCCCGTATTGCCCGCGCCCAGGGCGTGTCAAGTTCCGTCCGGGTGATCACGGGCATGGTCCCCGCGGTTCCCGGGTACGCGCTCAGTTGCGCTCGGCGATCCGGTCCAGGAGCTGGCGGTGCACCGTCGGCGGCAGCAGGTGCGCGACGTCGCCGCCGTAGGTCGCGACCTCCTTGACCAGCGAGCTGGACAGGAAGCTGAACTCCGGGTTGGTCGACATGAACAGCGTGTCGACGCCGGAGAGCCGCTGGTTCATCTGCGCCATCTGCAGCTCGTAGTCGAAGTCCGTGACGGCGCGCAGGCCCTTCACGATGGCCTTGATGTCGTGCGCGCGGCAGTAGTCCACGAGCAGGCCGTGGAAGGAGTCCGCACGGACGTTCGCGAGGTCGGCCGTGACCTCCTCGAGCATCGCGATGCGCTCCTCGACCGAGAACAGGCCCTGCTTCTTCTTGTTGATCAGCACGGCGACGACGACCTCGTCGAACAGGCCCGCCGCCCGCGAGATGACGTCGAGGTGGCCGAGCGTCACGGGGTCGAACGAGCCCGGGCAGACCGCGCGCCTCATCGCTGCGCCTCAGCTGGCATGGCCGGACCGTAACAGCCGCCGACGTGGATCACCGTGTCCCCGTAACGACGCTCACGCACCGCCGCGAACCCCGCCGGCCAGGGGAACCCGCCCTTCGACCGGGCCCGCTCCACGACCACCACCGCCTCGGCGGCGATCCACCCGGTCCGGCGCCCCGTGTGCAGCCACCGCGCGATCGCCTCGTCCGGCTCGGCGTACGGCGGGTCGACGAACACGAGGTCGTGGGCGCGCGGCGGGTCCGTCTCGAGCACGGTGCCGGCGGGCCCGTACCGCACGTCCCCACCCAGCCCCACGGCCGCGACGTTCTTCTTCAGCACCGCCACCGCCCGCCGGTCCAGCTCGACGAACGTGGCGTGCTCCGCCCCGCGGGACAGGGCCTCCAGCCCGAGCGCCCCGGTGCCCGCGCAGAGGTCGAGCACCGTGGCGCCCTCGAGACCCGGGTCGTGGTCGAGCGAGGAGAACAGCGCCTCGCGGACGCGGTCGGAGGTGGGCCGGGTGCCCACGCCGGGGACCGCGAGCCGCCGCCCGCCGGCGCGTCCCCCGATGATCCGCGTCACCGCACCCGACCCTCCCCTGCCCGCACGCCGCACGAACGGCACTCTCGTGCAGTCCTAGCGCACGACAGTGCCGTTCGTGCGGGCAGGGGCGGGGCCGGGCTCGCGGGTGGCGACAGCCGCCGGCGCCGCCGCCGCCACTCACCGCGCTACTCGATCTCGAGCAGCAGGTCGCCGCCCTCCACCTGCTGGACCTTGCCGATGGCCAGCCGCGTGACGGTGCCGTCGCGCTGGGCGGAGATGCCGGCCTCCATCTTCATGGCCTCGATGGTGGCGACGGTCTGGCCCGAGGAGACGGAGTCGCCCTCGCCGACCTGCAGCGTCACCACACCGCCGAACGGCGCGGCCACGTGGTGGTCGTTGCCCCGCTCGGCCTTCTCCGCGGCCTTGACGTCCGTCTGGATGGACTCGTCGCGCACCGACACCGGCCGCAGCTGCCCGTTGAGCGTGGTCAGCACGGTGCGGTAGCCGCGCTCGTCCGGCTCGGAGATCGCCTCCAGCTCGATCAGCAGCGTGACGCCCTGCTCGAGGGTGACCGTGTGCTCGATGTCCGGCTCGAGCCCGTAGAAGAAGTCCTTCGACGACAGCACGCTGGTGTCGCCGTAGTGCTCCCGGTGGGCGTCGAACTCCTTGGTCGGGCCGGGGAACAGCAGCCGGTTGAGCGTCTGGCGGGGCTCGTCGCGCAGTCCGCGCCGGTCCTCGATGGAGAGCTCGGCGTGCTCGGCCTCCGGCGAGCGGCCCTCCAGCGCCCGGGTCCGGAAGGGCTCGGGCCAGCCGCCGGGCGGGTCGCCCAGCTCGCCGCGCAGGAACCCGATCACCGAGTCCGGGACGTCGAACTTGCCCGGGTCGGACTCGAAGTCCTCGGCCGTGACCCCGGCACCGACCAGGTGCAGCGCCAGGTCCCCGACCACCTTCGACGACGGCGTGACCTTGACCAGCCGGCCGAGCATCCGGTCCGCGGCGGCGTAGCAGTCCTCGATCAGCTCGAACCGGTCCCCCAGCCCGAGCGCGATCGCCTGTTGCCGGAGGTTGGACAGCTGCCCGCCGGGGATCTCGTGGTGGTACACCCGTCCGGTCGGCGAGGCGAGCCCGGACTCGAACGGCGCGTAGACCTTGCGCACCGCCTCCCAGTACGGCTCGAGGTCCGACACCGCCTGCAGGGACAGCCCCGACGCCCGCTCGGTGTGGTCGGTCGCCGCCACCAGCGCCGACAGCGAGGGCTGCGACGTGGTGCCGGCCATCGAGGCGACCGCGCCGTCGACGGCGTCGACCCCGGCCTCGATCGCGGTGATCAGCGTGGCCAGCTGGCCCCCCGCGGTGTCGTGGGTGTGCAGGTGCACGGGCAGGTCGAACCGGCTGCGCAGCGCCTCGACGAGCGTGCGCGCGGCCGGCGGCCGCAGCAGCCCGGCCATGTCCTTGATCGCCAGCACGTGCGCGCCGGCCTCGACGATCTGCTCGGCCAGCCGCAGGTAGTAGTCGAGGGTGTAGAGCTTCTCGCCCGGGTCGGACAGGTCGGCGGTGTAGCACAGCGCCACCTCCGCCACCGCCGTGCCGGTCTCGCGGACCGCGTCGATCGCCGGGCGCATCTGCGCGACGTCGTTGAGCGCGTCGAAGATCCGGAAGACGTCCATGCCGGTCTTCGCGGCCTCGGCCACGAACGCGTCCGTCACCTCGGTCGGGTACGGCGTGTAGCCGACGGTGTTGCGCCCGCGCAGCAGCATCTGCGTGCAGATGTTCGGCACGGCCTCCTTCAGCGCCGCCAGCCGCTCCCACGGGTCCTCGGCCAGGAACCGCAGCGCGACGTCGTAGGTCGCCCCGCCCCAGCACTCCAGGCTGAGCAGCTGCGGCGCCGTCCGCGCCACGTGCGGGGCGACGGCGAGCAGGTCCCGGGTGCGGATCCGGGTGGCCAGCAACGACTGGTGGGCGTCCCGGAAGGTCGTGTCGGTGACCGCCACGGCCTTCTGCTCGCGCAGCCGCTGCGCGAACCTCTCCGGCCCCAGCTCGCGCAGGAGCTGGGCGGACCCGGCGGGCGGCTCGGCGCCCAGGTCGACCGGAGGCAGCTTGTCGACGGGCTCGACGACCTCCGGGCGCGCACCGTTCGGCTTGTTCACCGTGACGTCGGCCAGGTAGGCCAGCATCCGCGAGCCGCGGTCCGCCGAGGGGCGCGCCCGCAGCAGCTCCGGCCGGTCCTCGATGAAGCTGGTCGTGATCCGCCCGGCGGCGAAGTCCGGGTCGTCGAGCACCGCGGCGAGGAACGGCAGGTTCGTGGAGACGCCGCGGATCCGGAACTCGGCGATCGCGCGGCGGGCGCGGCGCACCGCGTTGGCGAAGTCGTGGCCGTGGCAGGTCAGCTTGACCAGCATCGAGTCGAAGTGCGCCGACACCTCGGCTCCGGTGTGCACCGTGCCGCCGTCGAGCCGCACGCCGGGACCGCCGGGCGAGCGGTACGCGCTGATCACCCCGGTGTCGGGGCGGAAGCCGTTGGCCGGGTCCTCGGTCGTCACCCGGCACTGCAGCGCCGCGCCGGAGAGCGTGACCTCCTCCTGGGTCAGGTGCAGCTCCGGCAGCGTCATCCCGGCGGCGATGCGCAGCTGGGCGATCACGAGGTCGCGGTCGGTGACCTGCTCGGTCACCGTGTGCTCGACCTGGATGCGCGGGTTCATCTCGATGAACACGTGGTTACCGCGCTCGTCGACCAGGAACTCGACGGTGCCCGCGTTGCGGTAGCCGATGTGGCGGGCGAAGTTCACGGCGTCGGCGCAGATGCGCTCGCGCAGCTCGGGGTCCAGGTTCGGCGCCGGCGCGATCTCCACGACCTTCTGGTGGCGCCGCTGCACCGAGCAGTCCCGCTCGAACAGGTGCACGACGTTGCCGTCGCCGTCGGCCAGGATCTGCACCTCGATGTGGCGGGGGTTCACCACCGCCTGCTCGAGGAACACGGTGCCGTCGCCGAACGCCGACTCGGCCTCCCGCGAGGCGGCCTCGACGGCGTCGCGCAGGTCCTCGGGGCGCAGCACCCGGCGCATGCCGCGGCCGCCGCCGCCGGCGACCGCCTTGACGAAGATCGGGAAGCCGACCTCGTCGGCCGCGGCCAGCAGGGTCTCCACGTCGTCCGAGGGCTCCGACGACTTCAGCACCGGCACCCCCGCCTCGCGCGCGGCCGCGACCGCGCGGGACTTGTTGCCGGTCAGGTGCAGGACCTCCGACGGCGGCCCGACGAAGGTGATGCCGGCCTCCTGGCAGGCCGCGGCGAGGTCGGGGTTCTCGGACAGGAAGCCGTAGCCGGGGTAGACGGCGTCGGCCCCCGCCTTCTTCGCCGCCTTGATGATCTCCTCGACCGACAGGTACGCCCGCACCGGGTGGCCGCGCTCGCCGATCAGGTACGACTCGTCGGCCTTCGCCCGGTGCAGCGAGTTGCGGTCCTCGTGGGGGAACACCGCCACCGTCGAGATCCCCAGTTCGAACGCGGCCCGGAACGCCCGGATCGCGATCTCCCCGCGGTTGGCCACCAGCACTTTCGAGAACATCCGGCTCCCTGGTCCGTCGGACGTGACGTGCGTCCGCGCCGCGGTGGCGGCGGGGACGGGGCATCGTGGCACGCGGCCCGGACACCCGTCGACCGCTGAACCACCAGATGGGACGGGGTGCGCGGGGCCCTCCCGGCCCCGTCCGCACCGGACCGTCTGAGACGCCGCTGAGACCGGCGGGCACCGCCGAGGTCGCCGACCGGGACATTCCCCCGCAGGGTCGATGCACGTCACCACCCGTTCGGGTACCAAGGAGGAATGACACGGCGTCCGCATCACCCGGGCGGCTACGGCGGGCCCGGCGGTTACGGCCGGGGCCACGGTCCCCGCTGGGAGAACCCGGGTGAGCGGACCGCGCGACGGGTCCGCCGGGCGGCGTCGGGGCCGCCGTACCGGCACCACGGCCCCTACCGACCGGGCATGGCCGTGCCCTCGCCGTGGATCGCGCTGCCGCTGATCATCGTGCTGATCGGGCTCGTGGGCAGCGCCGCGGCCGCGACGGCCTTCGCCGCGGTCTCCTTCTCGCCGCTGTTCCTGCTCGCCGTCGTCGCGATCACGGCGCACCGGGCCGGGCGTCGCCGCCCGATCCCCCCGCCGCCGGCCGCGGCGGTCCGCCCCCAGGCGCCGCCGGCGCCGCCCTGGGCGCAGGCCCGGGCGCGGTTCGACCGGCTGCGCGAGGAGTACACCGCCTACGAGTGCGACCCGATGGCCGTGCTGCGGCTGCCCGCCCTGGCCGACGTGTCGGTGCCCAGCACAGGGCGGTTCGTGGAGGCGTTCGCCGAGGCCCAGGCGCTGGACACGGACACCCGGCCCGCCGACCGCCACCACGCCGAGATGTTCGTCGCGGCCGTCGACCGGGCGGTGCGGGCGTGGGAGGCCGCGCGGGACGCCGCCGAGCGGATCCGGCACTCCTCGCTCTCGGCGTCGGAACGCGCGTCGGTGGAGCGGGCGATCAAGCTGCTGACGACGGCGCGGGACTCGGACAACGACGCCGAGCGCCTCGCCGCGTACGCGATGGCCCGTTCGGAGCTGGCCCGGCTCGAGAAGGCGGGCGTGGTGCACCTGCCCCGCGCCGCGGTCGCCGCGCTGGAGAACGAGGGCCGGGGCCAGCTCAGCGCCTAGATTCCCGGGAGTCGGCGGTGCCGGAACTCCCGACTCGCGGTGCCGGAACTCCCGACTCGCGGGAGCCCCCGGCGCGACCCGCGCGCCGGTCTAGACCTTGTCGAGGTAGGCGGCGGACTCCTCGTCCCCCACCGTCTCGGCGACGAGGGCGCGCAGGCCGGGGTGGTGGGTCAGGCCGGGGTCGGAGGCGACCAGCCGCGCCGCGGAGAGCCGGGCCGCGGAGATGACGTTCTCGTGCCGCAGCAGCGACAGCAGCTTGAGCCCCGAGCGCCGCCCGGACTGCGACGAGCCCAGGATGTCCCCCTCCCGGCGCAGCTCCAGGTCCAGCCGGGCGAGCTCGAACCCGTCCGTGGTCGAGGCGACGGCGTCGAGCCGCTCGCGGGCCGTGGTGCCGGCCGGCATGTCCGTGACCAGCAGGCACACCCCGGGCGCCGACCCCCGGCCCACCCGGCCCCGGAGCTGGTGCAGCTGGGAGAGGCCGAACCGGTCCGCGTCCATGATGATCATGCCCGTGGCGTTCGGGACGTCGACGCCCACCTCGATCACCGTCGTGGCCATCAGCACGTCGAGCTCGCCGGCGTCGAAGGCGCGCATCACCGCGTCCTTCTCGTCGGCGGGGAGCTTGCCGTGCAGGATCCCGATCCGCAGCCCCGCCAGCGGCCCCTCGGCCAGCTTCGGCCCGATGTCGAGCACCGCGAGCGGCGGCGCGCGCTCGCCGTCGTCGCCGTCCGCGCCCGCGTCGTCGGGATCGTCCGCGTCCTCCGGGTCGCGGCCCTTCCTCTTCGTCGCGTACTCCCCGCCCACCCGCGGGAACACGACGTAGCACTGGTGGCCCTCCGCGACCTCCTCGCGGACGCGCGCCCAGACCCGCTCCAGCCAGCTCGGCTTCTCCCCGGCCGGCACCACGGTGGTCCTGATCGGCGAGCGGCCCTTGGGCAGCTCGGTGAGCGCCGAGACCTCCAGGTCGCCGTACACCGTCATGGCGACGGTCCGCGGGATCGGCGTGGCCGTCATGACCAGCAGGTGCGGGGTGCGCTCGCCGCGGCCACGCAGTGCGTCCCGCTGCTCGACGCCGAAGCGGTGCTGCTCGTCGACCACCACGAGGCCGAGCTCGGCGAAGCCCACCGCGTCCTCGATGATCGCGTGCGTCCCGACGACGATCCCCGCGGCGCCGGACTGGATGTCCAGCAGCGCCTGCCGCCGCTCCGCCGTGGACATCGACCCGGTGAGCAGCGTGATCCTCGTGGCCCCCTCGGACGCGCCGAGCTCGCCCCCGTTGCCGAGCGGCCCGAGCATCGCCCGCAGCGACCGGGCGTGCTGGGTGGCGAGCACCTCGGTGGGCGCCAGCATCGCGGCCTGCCGCCCGTTGTCGACGATCTGCAGCATCGCCCGCAGCGCGACGACGGTCTTCCCGGCGCCGACGTCGCCCTGCACGAGCCGGTTCATCGGCAGCGGGCGCCCCAGGTCCGCGGCGATCTCCTCGCCCACGGACCGCTGCCCCGCGGTGAGCGGGAAGGGCAGGATCCGGTCGAACGCCTCGAGCAGACCGCCCGCCTTGCGCGGCGAGGGCGCCGCGGGCCGGTGCATCGCCCGCTCCCGCTGCAGCGACAGCGCGAGCTGCACGCCGAACGCCTCGTCCCACACCAGCCGGCCCTTCGCCGCGTGCCGGTCCGCCTCGGACTGCGGCACGTGGATCTTGCGCAACGCGGCACCCAGCGGCATGAGCGCGTGCTCGCGGCGCAGGTCCTCCGGCAACGGGTCGGTCGGGTCGTCCAGCAGGGCGAGCACCTGGCGGACGCTGCGGGCGATGGCCTGCGACCGGACGCCCTTGGTGGCGGGGTAGATCGAGATGTAGGGCCGGTCCTCGGCGTCCTCCTCCAGCTCCTCGAACTCGGGGTGGGTGAGCTGCAGGGTGGTCTGCCGGCCGCTGCGGAACACCGACACCGTGCCGGAGAACATCAGCGTGCGCCCGACCTGGATGAACCCCTGCACCCGCTGCGCGTTGAAGAAGGTGCAGGACAGCGTGGCGCCCTTCGCGTCCCGGATGGTGCAGTTCATCAGCTTCCCGCGCCGGGTGCGCATCTCCCGGACGGTCGCCGACTCGACGGTGGCGATCACCGTGACGTACTCGCCCACCTCGAGCCCGGCGATGTCGGTGAGCTTTCCGCGCTCGACGTACCGGCGCGGGTAGTGCCGCACCAGGTCGCCGACGGTGTGCAGCTCGAGCTTGCCGCCCAGCGCCTTCGCCGAGGCCTTGCCGATCACGTCGATCAGCGGGGTGTCCATGTCGATCTTCGTGAGGGCCACCTACTCCACCCCCAGCACCAGCGGGAAGTCCGCCTGGCCGCCGCGGTAGACCACGAGGTCCACCTCGGGGTGGGTGCGGCGCAGGTCCTCGGCCAGGCCGGTGCCCAGCTCCTCGGGGGCGTCCGCCCCCAGCAGCGCGGTGACGAGCTCACCACCCGGAGTCAGCATGCGGTGAGCCAACCACAGGGCACCGACGGTCAGGTCGGGGGCGATCAGCACGACCTCGCCCTCGCTCATCCCGAGCACCTCCCCCGGCGCGCACCGGCCCACCCAGGTCAGCGCCTCCGCCTCCGCCACCACGAGCCCGCCCGTGCGGGTCCCGGCGGCGGCCTCGGCCATCGCGACGACGTCGTCGGCGGCGTTGCGGGACAGGTCGTGCACGGCGAGGGCGGCGAGCCCCTGCGGCACCGAGGTCGCGGGGACGACGACCACCTCGCGGCCCTCGTCGCGGGCCGCCCCGGCGACCCGGGCGGCCAGGTCCAGCAGGCCGGCGTCGCAGGTCATCAGGGCGACGTGCGCGGCGCCGGTCGCCTCGACGGCGTCGGCCAGCTCCCTGCCCGTGACGGGGTTTCCGGGCCGGGTCTCCAGCACGTCCGCCCCGGCCCCGCGCGCCAGCTCCGCCACCCCGGCCCCCGAGGCGATCATCAGCACGGCGCGCGGGCGGCGGAAGGCGGGCCGCGCGGGCTCGGGCGGGCGGTCGTCGAAGCGCATGACGGTGATCCGGTGCGGCCGGCCCGCCTCGATCCCGGCCTCGATCGCCGCACCGACGTCCGTGCAGTGCACGTGCACGTTCCAGGTCCCGGCCCCGTCGCCGACGACGACCACGGAGTCGCCGAGCGAGGTCAGCCGGGCGCGCAGGGTCGACACGGCGTCGTCCGTGGTCCGGTCCAGCAGGTACATGACCTCGCTGTCGTACTGCTCCGAGCCGGACTCGCGGGCGGCGGTGAGCGCCGTCCGGCTCCGGACGACGACCCGGGACCGCTCGGGCGCACGCCCGGCGCACGCCTCGACCAGGGCGTCGAGCACCACGGCGACCCCCAGCCCACCCGCGTCGACCACCCCGGCCCGGCTCAGCTCGGCGAGCTGGCCGGTGGTCCGGGCGAGGGCCGCGTGCGCGGCGTCGGCGACCGCCGCCGGGTCCCCGCCGAGCTCGGCGCAGGCCTCGGCCGCGGCGGCGAGGACGGTGAGCATCGTGCCCTCGCGCGGCGCGGCGACCGCGGCGGTGGCCAGCTCGGCGCCCCGGCGCAGCGCGCCCGTGAGGTCCTCGCCGGCGCCGACCGCCTCGGCGAGCCCGCGCAGCAGCTGGGAGAGGATCGTCCCGGAGTTCCCGCGGGCACCGCGGAGCGCGCCCTTGGCCAGCGCCGCCGCGGCCTCCGCCGGGTCCTCGGTCTCCGGCAGGGCGTCGGCCCCCGCCCGCATGGTGAGGAGCATGTTGGTGCCGGTGTCCGCGTCGGCGACCGGGAAGACGTTGATCCCGTCGAGTTCCCCGCGGTGCCGTTCGAGCCCCGCCACGGCGGCGGCGGCCCAGCGCCGGAGCAGGGCGGCGTCGAGCGTCGGGGGCACGCGTTCACCCTAGCGAGCGGACCCGTCCGTTGATCCCGGTCGGCCGCGGGCGGGGGGCCGGTGGGAGGGCCGGCGGAGGGGCGGTTACCCTGGACGACACGTGCCCGGGGCGACCCGGGCCTCGCAACGTTGTCTTCTACCCCGAGGAGTGTCCGACGTGGCTGCCGTCTGCGACGTCTGCGGCAAGGGTCCGGGCTTCGGCATGTCCGTCTCGCACTCGCACCGCCGTACCCACCGCCGCTGGAACCCGAACATCCAGACCGTGCGCACCAAGGTCGACGGCGGCAACCGTCAGCGCCTCAACGTGTGCACCTCCTGCCTGAAGGCGGGCAAGGTCGCGCGCGCCTGACGCGAGCGACCCGCGAGACGCGAACGGGGCGGCTCCCCTCGAGGGGCCGCCCCGTCGTCGTGCGGTGACGATCCGTGGCCGGGAACGCCTCGACCTCGGGTCCGGCCGCGGGTTAGCCTCACCTCACTCGATCTCGACGCGAGGGAGGGCTGCCGTGGGGCTTCGTCTGCCGCTCGGTGCCGTGAGTCAGGTCACACGCGGTCGGGTCACGGCAGACGCCAGTCGACGGGCTCCCCGCCGATCTCCTCGAGCAGGTCGTTGGCCCGACTGAAGGGCCGCGAGCCGAAGAACCCGCGGTCGGCCGACATCGGGCTCGGGTGCGCCGACTCGATGATCGGGACGTCGACGAGCAGCGGGGCGAGGTTGCGCGCGTCGCGCCCCCACAGGATCGCCACGAGGGGCTCGGCGTCCCGCTCCACCAGCGCGCGGATGGCCTGCTCGGTGACCGCCTCCCACCCCTTGTCCCGGTGCGAGCCGGGCGAGCCGGGCTCCACGGTGAGGCACCTGTTGAGCAGCAGCACGCCCTGCTTCGTCCACGGCGTGAGGTCGCCCGACGACGGCAGCGGCAGCCCCAGGTCCTCCTGGTACTCCTTGAAGATGTTGACCAGCGAGCGCGGCAGGGGGCGGGTGTCGGCGGACACCGAGAAGGACAGCCCGACGGCGTGCCCCGGCGTCGGGTAGGGGTCCTGCCCCACGATCAACACCCGGACCTCGTCGAACGGCTGCTGGAAGGCCCGCAGCACGTTCGCGCCGGCGGGCAGGTACCTCCGGCCGGCAGCGAGCTCCGCGCGCAGGAACTCGCCCATCTGCGCCACGACGGGCGCGACGGGCTCCAGCGCCCGGGCCCAACCCTCCTCGACGACCTCGACCAGCGGCTTGGCGGGCATCAGACGTCCAGCCGGCGCAGCTCGGCGCGGAAGCGCTCGCCCCGCTGCACGTACGAGTCGACGGCGTACCGGAACCGGCCCTCCGGCACCTCGTAGCCCTCGCGGACCCGCGCCGGGATACCGAGCGCCATGCGCCGGGGCGGGATCACGGCGTTCGGCGAGACGACCGCGCCGGCGGCCACGATCGCGCCCTCCCCGATCGTCGAGCCGTTGAGCACCACCGAGCCCGAGGAGATCAGCACCTTGTCGGCGATGTCGGCCGCCTCGATGTGCACGTTGTGCCCCACCGTGCAGTCGTTGCCGATCAGCGTCGGCTGCCGCGCGGTGGTGTGGATGATCGAGCCGTCCTGGATGCTGGTGCGTTCGCCGACCACGATGAAGCCGTCGTCCCCGCGGAGCACCGCGGTCGGCCACACCGACGCCTGGGCCCCCAGCCTCACGTTCCCGATCACGACCGCGTCCGGGTGGACGTAGGCCTCGGGATGGATGTCGGGTTCGACGTCACCGAGCGCGTAGACAGCCACGGTCCGAGCCTACTTTCGCTCGCCGGAGCCGCCCTCCCGGGCCTCGCGCTCCATCCGCTCCGCCAGCTCGTCGACGACGAGGGCGCGCGGGTCCAGCGTGCCCGTCCGGTAGGCCGAGCGGGCCACGATCTGCGAGATCACCGGCGCCGTCACGGCCTGGAAGAGGATCACCAGGATCAGCGTGGCGGCGTTCTCGAAGTCCAGCCGGATCGCCGTGCCGAGCAGGATCAGCAGCAGGCCGAGGGTCTGCGGCTTGGTCGCGGCCTGCAGCCGGGCCGGCAGGTCCGGCAACCGGACCAGGCCGAGCGCCCCGAGCAGGCAGGACAGCGCGCCGAGCAGCAGGAACACGGCCGACACCACATCGGTGATCACCGGTGCCGCTCCCAGCGCTCGACGAGCCGGGCCGCGGTGACCGACCCCACGAATCCGACGAGCGCGACGGCCGCCATCAGCGGGATCGTCGACCCGTCCCGGTAGATCGCGATGTAGACCGCCGACGCGGCCACGATCAGGACCACGAACACGTCGAGCGCGGCGACCCGGTCGAGCGTGCCCGGCCCCCGCAGCACCCGCGCGACGGTGATCAGCGCCGCCGCCGCGAGCATGCCGAGGACCAGCGCGAAGACGATGTTCATGCCGCCTCCGCGGGAGGAAGTACGTCGGCGGGGTTCATGCCGCCTCCCCGGGAGGAAGTACGTCGGCGGGGTTCATGCCGCCTCCCCGGGGAGAGGGACGTCGGCGGGGGTCATCGTTCCTCCCCGAGGGTCCGCACCATCCGGTCCTGCAGCCGCTCCATCTGCCGGCGCACGCGCGTGGCGTCGCCCGGCCCGCGCAGGCCCAGCGTGTACACGTACAGGCGGCCGCCCGCCCGGTCGATCTGCAGCACCACGCTCCCCGGGGTGAGTGCCGTCGCGGCGGCGACGAAGGTCGTGATCCGTTCGGACTCGGTCAGCAGCGGGACGGCGACGATCCCCGCCCGCGCCCCCGGGCCGTACCGGAGCGTCTCCCAGGCGACCTGCGCGCCGGAGACGACCAGGTCGGCCAGCAGCCAGCCGGCGAGCTGCAGCAACGCCCACGGCCGGAAGGGCAGCCGCGGCAGCAGCGGCAGCGGGAACAGCGCGGTCACGGCGGCCGCGACCAGGACCCCGCCGACCAGGATCTTCACCGAGATCGTGCCCCACAGCAGGACCCAGACGACGGTCAGCCAGAGCACCTGCGGCCAGCGCCGCACGACGGTCACGCCGGCCCCCTCGTCCCGGCCCTCGTCCCGGCCCTCGTCCCGGCCCTCATCCCAGCACCGCCTCGATGTAGGGCGTCCGCGCGAGCAGGTCCGAGCCCGCCCGCTCGGTGACCGCGGACAGCGGGCCGGCCGCGGCGGCGATCGCGATGCTCACCGCGACCAGGGCGACGGTGGCGGCGTACATCGGCCGGGAGGCCCGGGCGGTGCCGACGACCAGCTCGTCCGTCGGGTCGGGGTCGGGCAGCGGCTCCGTCTCGGCGCCCCAGAACACCCGCACCCACACCCGGACCATCGCGTACAGGGTGAGCAGGCTGGCGAGGACCACGAACCCGGCGACCACGGCCGTCGCCGCGTCGCCCGTGCCCGACTGCAGGAGCGCCAGCTTGGCCACGAAGCCCGAGGTCGGCGGGATCCCGGCGAGGGTGAGCGCCGGGATCGCGAAGAGCACGGCCAGCACCGGCGAGCGCTTCGCGAGCCCGCCCATCGCGTCGATCGAGACCGTGCCCGTCCGGCGCGTGATCAGGCCACGAAGCCCGAGGTCGGCGGGATCCCGGCGAGGGTGAGCGCCGGGATCGCGAAGAGCACGGCCAGCACCGGCGAGCGCTTCGCGAGCCCGCCCATCGCGTCGATCGAGACCGTGCCCGTCCGGCGCGTGATCAGGCCGCTGACCAGGAACAGCGTGGCCTGCACGGTGATGTGGTGGACGATGTAGAGGGCCGTGCCGCCCGCGCCCCGGGCGTCGTACACGGCGAGCCCGAACAGCATGAACCCGATGTGGCTGACCAGCAGGAAGGACAGCAGGCGGTTGAGGTCGTCCTGGGCGAGCGCGCCGAGGGCGCCCACGACCATGGTCAGCACGGCCAGCACCAGCAGCACGGCGGAGGGGCCGGTGCCCGGGAACACGAGCGTCTGGGTGCGCAGCAGCGCGTAGACGCCGACCTTGGTGAGCAGGCCCGCGAACAGGGCGGTGACCGGGGCCGGCGCGTTCGGGTAGCTGTCGGGCAGCCAGAAGTGCAGCGGCACCATCGCCGCCTTGATCCCGAAGGTGACGATCGTGAGCATCGACAGCAGCGTCCGCAGCCCGGCCGGCAGCTCCGCGACGCGCCCGGCGAGGTCGGCCAGGTTGACCGTGCCGGTGGCCGCGTAGACGAGCGCGATCGTGGTGAGGAACAGCAGCGACGACGTGAGCGAGATGATCACGTAGGTCATGCCGGAGCGGATCCGGGTGGCGCTGGTGCGCCGCGTGATCAGCACGTAGGAGGCGGCCAGCATGATCTCGAACGCCACGAACAGGCTGAACAGGTCGCCGGTCAGGTAGGCCAGCGACACGCCGGTGGAGAGCAGCAGGAAGATCGGGTGGAAGGTGGTGCTGGCGGTCTCCCGGCCGTAGTCGGAGATCCGCTGGCCGATCGCGTAGACCAGCACCGCGAGCGTGACGACCGCGGAGATCAGCAGCAGCAGCGCGGCGAGCCGGTCGGCCACCAGCACGATCCCGACCGGGGCCGGCCAGCCGCCCAGCTCGGCGACGACCGGGCCGGTCCGGTCCGCCGCGACCAGCAGCACGGCGGCCACGACCGAGACCGCGGCGAGCACCACGATCCCGATCAGCCGCTGGATCCGTGCGGAGCGGGCGGCGAGCACCGTCAGGGCCGCCCCGAGGATGGGCAGCAGGACGGGCAGCGTGACGAGCGTGCTCACCGGGCCGCCCCGTTCCCCGCCGTGCCCGCCGTGGCCGCCGTGCCCGACGTGCCCGCCGTGGCCTCGGCCGGTTCGTCGGTGCGGTCCGAGGCGGCGGCGGACCCGGGGTCCTCCTCGTCCTCCGGCACCTCGGCGTCCGCCTCCATCGAGCCCTCGGGGCGCTGCCGCTCGGCGACCCGGCGGTCCTCGACGTCGTCCTGGACCTCGTCCCGCCCGGTGAGCACCCAGCTGCGGTAGCCGAGGGCGAGCAGGTAGGTGGTCAGCGCGAAGGTGATCACGATGGCGGTCAGGGCGAGGGCCTGCGGGAGCGGGTCGGCGAACTCCTCGGGCAGGGCGGTGCCCAGTACGGGGGCGCGGGCGGGCGGGCCGCCGGCGAGCTGCAGCAGCAGGTTCGCGCCGTGCCCGAGCACCACGATGCCGATCAGGATCCGCATCAGCGACCGCTGCAGCAGCAGGTAGAAGCCCACGGAGTAGAGGACGGCCAGCACGACCGCCATCGTCGCGTTGATCGTGATCACGGACCGGCCTCCTCGCCGGCCGCCTCCCGGGCGTCCCGCTCGATCCCGCTGCCCAGGGAGCGCAGCAGGTCGAGCACCACACCGATGATCAGCAGGTACACCCCGATGTCGATCAGCAGGCTGGAGACCAGGTCGACGGTGCCGATCAGCGGGATGTCGAAGGACACCTTCGCGCTGGCCAGCACCGGCGCCCCGAAGGCCACCGGGGCGAGCGCGGACACCACGGCGACCAGCAGGCCGAGCCCCATGAGCACGGGCGGGCGCACGACGAACCGCGAGCCGATCTCGGCGCCCTCCGACTCGCCGCCGGCGATGTAGCGCAGCACGAAGGCCAGCCCGGCCACCAGCCCGCCGGGGAACCCGCCCCCCGGCGCGTAGTGCCCCACGATCAGCAGGTAGACCGAGAAGACCAGCACGGTCGGGAAGAGGAAGCGGGCGGCGGCCTCCAGCATGAGGGTGCGGTTGGAGCGCACGGGGCAGGCGCCGGGGAGCGTCCACTCGCCCTCCGGCTCGTCCCACTGCGTGAACGGCACCGGTTCGCGGGTGCTCATCCGAGGACCTCCCTCTCGTGCTCGGGTGTGCCGCTCCCGGTCCGGCGCTTCCGGTCGAAGCGCGTGGCGAGCACGAGGCTCGCGGTGCCCGCCGCGGCGATGAGCAGCACGGTGATCTCGCCGACCGTGTCCAGCGCGCGGAAGTCCACGAGGATCGCGGCGATCACGTTGTCCGCCCCGGCCTCCGGGGCGCGGGCGACGAACTCCCCGCTGGCCGCGGGCGGCTGCTGCCGGGCCCCGGTGAGCACCACGCCGGCGACCGCGACGAACACGCCCGCGACGGTCGCGAGGGCGGCCTTGCGCAGCTGGACCCCCCGGCGGGGTGGCGCGGCGGGCGCGGTGTCGGTGCCGGACCCGGGGCCGCCGGCGGCGCCGTCCTGGGACTCGAAGTGCGCCGGCAGCCTGCGCAGCACGAACACGAAGGCGACGAGCGTGAGCGTCTCGACCAGGAACTGCGCCAGCGCGAGGTCCGGCGCGCCGTCGACGACGAACAGCCCGCCGATCCCGTACCCGATGGCACCGACGAGCAGGACCGCGGTGAACCGGCGCCGGACCCGGGTGAGCGCGAGCGCCGCGGCCACCACGATCAGCCCGAGCGGCAGCTGCAGCAGCGAGGACACCCAGGACTGGTCGCGGGGCCAGGTGCCGCCCGTGACCAGGGCGACGCCGGGCAGGGCGAGCACCGTGCACAGCAGGACGCCCAGGTAGACGGGCAGCGAGCCGACCTGGACCCGGCCGGTGACCTGGGTGGCGGCGCGTTCGAGGCCGGCCACCGCGATCTCGTAGGCGCGCTGGGCCGACAGCGGATGGCGCAGGGCCCGGTGCAGGCCGGTCACGTGGTCGCGCCCGAGGTGCAGCGCGAGGCCGGCGCCCAGCGCGACCACGGAGAACAGCAGCGGCAGCGACAGCCCGTGCCAGAGCGCGAGGTGGTAGTCCGCCGCCGTCGCGTCCGTGGCCGGATAGGCCGCGGCGTAGGGCTGCGCGAGGGCGTCGACCAGCGGCGGGACACAGCCGAGCACCAGCCCGGCGACCGCCGCCAGCCAGGTCGGCGCGAGCAGGCCCACGACCGGGCGCTTCGGGTCGGCGCGCTCGACCCCCGGCTTGGCGGCGAAGGCGCCCCACAGGAACCGCGCCGAGTAGGCGACGGTCAGGACCGAGCCCGCCAGCAGGCCGAGCGCCAGCACCCAGCCCCGGGCACCGCCCTCGTGCACGAAGGCCTCGAAGGCGGCCTCCTTGCCCAGGAACCCGAGCAGGAACGGCACGCCCGCCATGGACGCCGCGGCCAGCACGGAGGCCACCGCGAGCCCCGGCAGCGCCCGGCCCAGCCCGGACAGCGCCCCCACCTCGCGGGTGCCGGTGACCTTGTCGACGATCCCGACGACCATGAACAGCGGCGCCTTGAACAGGCCGTGCGCCAGCAGCATCGTCAGCGCGGCGATCTCGCCGATCCGGTCGCCGGAGCCGAAGAGCACCATGAGGAACCCCAGCTGGCTCACCGTGCCGAAGGCCAGCAGCCGCTTGAGGTCCGTCTCCTGCAGCGCGCGCCAGCCCCCGATCAGCATCGTGACCAGGCCCAGCGCCGCGATCGGCACCCACCACTCGGCGCGGTCGGCGAAGCCCGGGGAGAGCCGGCCCACCAGCACCACGCCGGCCTTCACCATCGACGCCGCGTGCAGGTAGGCGCTGACCGGGGTGGGCGCGGCCATCGCGGCCGGCAGCCAGGGGTGGAAGGGGGCCTGCGCGGACTTGGTCAGGGCACCGGCCAGGATCAGCGCGACGCCGGTGGCGGCGAGCCCGCCCGTGGGCGGTGCGGCGACGATCGCGGAGATCCGGTAGGTGTCCGCGGACTCGCCGACGAACACGATCCCGAGCAGCATCGCGAGCCCGCCGAACACGGTGACCAGCAGCGCCTGGACGGCCGCGCGCCGGTTCGCCCGGTGCAGCCCGCCCTGCCCGACCAGCAGGAACGACGCGATCGACGTCAGCTCCCAGAAGACGTAGAGGGTGAGCAGGTCGTCGGCCAGGACGAGACCCAGCATCGCCCCGGCGAAGGCCAGCAGCAGCGCGGAGTTGCGCGGGGCGTCGCGGCTGTCGCGGCCGAAGTACCAGGCGCTGTAGGCCAGGATCAGCGCCCCGAGCCCGCCGACCAGCACGATCATGACCAGGCCCAGCGAGTCGAGCCGGAACCCGAGCTCCAGGTCGAGGGCCGCCGACCAGGTCACGGTCTCCTCGAGACCGGGCCCGAGCGCCGCACCGAGGTGCGCGAACCCCCAGACCAGCGTCGCGGCGGGCAGGACCGCGGCGATCCCGAAGGCGGCACGCCGGCTGCGCCGCGACACCAGCGGCAGCAGCGCGGCCACCACGAGATGGGCGACGACGAGCGCGAGCAAGACACCTCCGTCCCGCGACCACCGTGCGGCGCGCATGCTCAAGGGAGCGGCCCGGCTCAGGGTGGGTCGGGTCGTTGACGAGCTTCGGACAGGGTGCACCGGATTCCGGCGCCGACACCGATCCTACTGGTCCGGCTCGGCGGACCCCGGCGTCAGGCGATGATCTTGGCGAAACAAAGGCTGCCCGGTTCGTCCCGGTACACCCCGAACCCGGGGATCGGGACGTAGCCCGCGCTGCGGTAGAGCGCGACCGCCTCGGGCTGCTTCGTGCCGGTCTCGAGGATCATCCGGCGCCGGCCCGCCGCGGCGGCCGAACGCTCGATCGCGGCCAGGACCGCGCGGGCGTGGCCCCTCCCCCGGGCCTCCGGGACCACGTACATCCGCTTGATCTCGGCGTCGCCGTTCCGGACCACGGGATCGGCCGGCTCGGCGTCGCGCACCCGCCAGCCGCCCGCGGCGACGGCGGTGCCCGCGGCGTAGCCCACGAGGAAGAGCCCGTGCGGCGCGGCGAACTCCGCCGGGTCGGTGCGCGTCTCGTCCTCGCCGCCGTAGCGCTCGACGTACACCTGCTGCACGGCCGCTTTCAGCCGCTGCGCGTCGGGATGGTCGAACGGGGTGGCGCGGAGCTCGAGCGTCATGCCGGCACGGCGACCCGCGTGCGGCGTCCGGCTGCCGCGAGGACCGCCAGGCAGACCGCGGCGACCGCGGCGACCACGACGAGCAGCACCGCGTACGGCACGTGGACGGCGAGCGGCGCGAGGACCACCGGCAGCAGGAACCCGCCGTAGGTCAGCGTGTAGTAGACGGCGGTGAGCCCGGCCAGGTGCGCCGGCTCGGCGATCCGCTGCACCTCCAGCAGCCCGGAGACCAGCGAGATGCCGTAGGCCGCACCGAGGACCGCGGAGGCCACGAACGCCACCACCAACGACCCGGTCAGCGCCGTGACCGCGGCGACCAGGGTCCCGGCGACGATCAGCGCCAGGCCGAGCCGGCCGCCGGCGAGCGGGGCGCGGGCGTCGAGCCGGCGGGCGGCGGACTGGATCGCGATGCCTGCCGACAGCGTCACGGCGGTGAGTGCGGTGGCGAAGATCAGCCCGAAGCCGGCCGTGCGCTCCGCCCCGAGGGCGGCCGGCTGGACGGCGAAGGACAGCGCGGGCCCGGCGAAGACCCACGGGGCCAGCGGGAGGACCAGGCCGCGGAAACGCGGGTGCGCCACCGCCGGCACCGTGAGGTCGGCGACGAGCGAGCGGCGCGGCGCGGACTCGGGCGTCCGGGTCTCCGGCGCCCGCAGGGCCAGCGCGATCACCGGCAGCGTGAGCACGATGTGCACCAGGTAGGGCAGCTCCATCGGCAGCGGTGCCCACTGGGCGAGTACGCCGCCGACCGCCGGGCCCACGCCGAACCCCGCGGACAGCGCGAGCGCGGCACGACGGGCGCCGGAGCCCGCGTCGGCCCCCGGGTCGTGCGGGGCCTGCGAGAGCTCCTTCACCCAGGTCGTCCCGACGGCCATGGCCACGCCGGTGACCGCGCCGAACAGGAAGCGACCGGTGTAGAGCAGCGCCTCGGAGAAGGCGCCGGCGGCGAGGACCGCGCTCGCCGGCACCGACGCGACCAGCGCCGGCAGCAGGACCCGCCGGCGGCCGAGCCGGTCCGACAGCGGTCCCCCGACGAGCAGGCCCGGCGCGAGCCCGGCCACGTAGACGCCGAAGAACGCCGCGACGACCGTGGCCGAGTAGTGCCCCTGCTCGCGGTACATGACCATGAGCGGGCTGAACTGGTTCGCGCCGTAGCCGATGACGAACAGCACCGCCGCGACCCGCACCCACGCCCTCATCCGCACTCCATGATCATCCCGCGAGTCGGCACCTCCGGGTCACCGAACCGCACATCCCGGTACACCCTCCTCGCAACACCGTCCGGACACCCCGGGCATGCCGGTCTCCCGGAATGTGTGACCCGGGCGACGGGAAGTGCCGACTCGCGGCTACTTCTGCTTGGCCTTCTGCCGCCAGGTGGTCAGCACGCGCTCGGTGTAACCGTTCGGCTCGGTGCGGCCGGTGAACACCAGCTCGAGGGCGGCCTGGAAGCTCTCGCTGCCCTCGAGGTCCTTGGCCATCGGCGGGTAGCCGGGCTCGTTGGCGTTCTGCTCGTCGACCAGCGCGGCCATGCGGGCGAAGGTGTCCCGCACCGTCTTCTCCTCGACCACGCCGTGGTGCAGCCAGTTCGCGATGAGCTGGCTGGAGATCCGCAGGGTCGCGCGGTCCTCCATCAGCCCGACGCCCTCGAGGTCCGGCACCGTGGAGCAGCCGATGCCCAGGCCCACCCACCGGACGACGTAGCCGAGGATCGACTGCGCGTTCGTCTCCAGCTCGTGGGTCTTCTGCTCGTCGGTGAGCTGCTCGGCGAGGATCGGCAGCACCAGCAGCTCGTCGCGGTCGGTGACCGGCCGCCGGGCGATCTCCTCCTGGACGGCGTGCACGTCCGTGCGCAGGTAGTGCAGTGCGTGCAGGGTCGCGGCGGTCGGCGAGGGCACCCAGGCGCAGTTCGCGCCCTGTTGGGGCTGCGCGCCCTTCTGCTCGAGCATGTCCGCCATCGCGGCGGGCTTGGCCCACATGCCCTTGCCGATCTGCGCGGTGTGCGCGAACCCGGAGGCGAGCGCGACGTCGACGTTGCGGTCCTCGTAGGCGTTCAGCCAGGTCGAGGACTTCATGTCGCCCTTGCGCACCACGGGCCCGGCCGCGAAGCAGGTGTGGATCTCGTCGCCGGTGCGGTCGAGGAAGCCGGTGTTCACGAAGATGACGCGGTCGGCGGCGGCCGCGATGCAGCTCGCGAGGTTCACGCTCGTGCGCTTCTCCTCGTCCATGATGCCGACCTTGAGCGTGCGCGCCGGCAGGCCGAGGGCCTCCTCGACGGCGGCGAACAGCTCGACGGTCAGCGCCACCTCGTCCGGCCCGTGCTGCTTGGGCTTGACGATGTACATCGACCCGGCGCGGGAGTTGGAGAACCGCCCCTTCCCCTGCAGGTCGTACTGCGCGGCGGTGGCGGTGACCAGGGCGTCGAGCACGCCCTCGGCGATCTCCTCGCCCTCCGCGGTGCGCACCGCGTTCGTGGTCATGTGGTGGCCGACGTTGCGGACCAGCAGCAGCGACCGGCCGGGCAGCGTGAGCGGCGCGCCGTCCGCCCCGGTGTACTCGCGGTCGGCGTGCACCGTGCGGACGACGGTCTCGCCGCCCTTCTCGAAGGTCGACTCCAGCTCGCCGGTCATCAGGCCGAGCCAGGTGCGGTAGGCCAGGGCCTTGTCCTCGCCGTCGACCGTCGCGACCGAGTCCTCCAGGTCGACGATCGTGGTGACGGCGGACTCCAGCAGGACGTCGGCGACGTCCGCGTGGTGCTGCCGGCCCACCCGGTGGGTCGGGTCGACGGTGAGCTCGACGTGCAGGCCGTTGCGGCGCAGCAGGATCGCGGCGCGGCCCTCGCCGTCGGGCGGGCGGAAGCCGGCGAACTGCGCGGCGTCGGCCAGCCCGGTCTCGCCGCCCGCGGTGAACGCGACGAAGCCCTGCTCCGAGCCGGAGTAGGCCGTGACGTCCGCGTGCGAGCCCTGGACCAGCGGGAACAGCTCGTCGAGCAGCTCGTCGGCGGCCGCGATGACCTGGGCGCCGCGCTGCTCGTCGTAGCCCTTGGCCAGCTCGTGGTCGAGCGGCAGCGCGTCCGTGCCGTAGAAGGCGTCGTACAGCGAGCCCCAGCGGGCGTTGGCCGCGTTGAGCGCGTACCGCGGCACCGTGGCGGGGACGACCAGCTGCGGGCCGGGGACCTCGGCGATCTCCGCGTCGACGTCGCCGACGGAGATCGAGGCCGCTTCGTCCGCCGGCAGGAGGTAGCCGAGCTCGGTGAGCAGGGCCCGGTACTCCTCGGGGTCGCCCGGGCCGTGGGTCTCGTGCCACGCGTCGATCCGCGCCTGGATCTCGTCCCGGCGGGCGAGCAGCTCGGCGATGCGCGGGGCGAAGCGTTCCTGCAGGTCCGCGAGCGCGCCCCAGAAGGCCTCGGGCGTCAGCTCCAGACCCGCCAGCAGCTCGCCCTCCACGAACCGCCGGAGCTCGGGGTCGACCTGCAGTCCTGCGGTGCCGGCCATCGCGGCGTCCTCTCTGCTCGACTCTGCTGCGGCGCCTTTTCTACCAGACGGATTGGCATTTCCGCAGTACGGAATGTAACGTGCGTCCCGTGACCGACGGCACCCAGCCGGCTCCGCCGACCACCCGGCCCGATGTACCCCGCACGGGTGGCGTCCAGTCGCTGACCCGCGCGTTCGACCTGCTCGAGACACTGGCGGAGGCGGGCGGCGAGGCGGGGCTGTCCGAGCTCGCGGACCGGACCGGGCTCGCCCCGGCGACCATCCACCGGCTGGTCCGCACCCTCGTCGGCCTGGGGTACCTGCGGCAGCTGCCCTCGCGGCGCTACACGCTCGGCCCCAAGCTCGTCGGCCTGGGCGAGACGGCGGCGCGCCAGTTCGGCCGGTGGGCCACCCCGGTGCTGGCGGACCTGGTCGCCGAGGTCGGCGAGACGGCGAACCTCGCGGTGCTCGACGGCGACCGCGCGGTCTACGTCGCCCAGGTGCCCTCGCCGCACCGGATGCGGATGTTCACCGAGATCGGGCGGCGGGTGCCGGTGCACTGCACGGGCGTCGGCAAGGCGCTGCTGTCCGCGCTGCCGCCCGCCGACGCGGCGGCCGTCGTCGCGCGCACCGGCCTCCCCGCCGTCACGCCGACCACGATCACCGATCCGGACGTGCTCGCCCGCGAGCTGGCCGTGGCCCGCGAGCGCGGCTACGTGCTCGACGAGGGCGAGCAGGAGACCGGCGTGCGCTGCGTCGCCGCACCCGTGGCCGGGCCCCACGGCTCGGCCGCCGTCTCGGTCTCCGGTCCCCTCTCCCGCATGGACGACACCGCGGTCGCGCGGATCGCGCCGCTCGTCGTCGCGGCCGGGCGCCGGCTGGGAGCCCTGCTGGCGACCGCGTGACGCCGCCGGAGAAGCCGGTTCGCGGCCGGCTCGGACGGTCGTCCCGCCCGCACCGCCCTACGCTTTCCCCGTTCCCACCACGAGCCCGTGACAAGGAGGTCGGATGGCCCTCGATCCCGTGGCCCGCGCCGCGATCGTGGCGGCCCTGGGCCCCGACAGCGACGACTGCGTCGTCGACGACCCGGTCCGCACCCGCGCCTACGAGTGCGACGGGTTGACCGGCTACCGGGTCCGTCCCGAGATCGTGCTCATCCCGCGCGACGCCGAGGGCGTCGCCCGCGTCGTGCGGGCCTGCCACCGCAACAAGGTCCCGTTCGTCGCCCGGGGCGCCGGCACCGGGCTCTCCGGCGGGGCGCTGCCGGTGGCGGACGGCGTGGTGATCTCGCTGGCCCGGCTCAAGCGCGTGCTCGAGGTCGACCCGGAGAACCGGCGCGCCGTCGTCGAGCCCGGGGTGACGAACCTGGAGATCACCGCCGCCGTCGCCAGGCACGGCCTCTACTACGCGCCCGATCCCTCCTCCCAGCAGGTGTGCACGATCGGCGGCAACGTGGCGGAGAACTCCGGCGGGGCGCACTGCCTCAAGTACGGGTTCACCACCAACCACGTGCTGTCGACGGAGGTCGTGCTGCC
This sequence comes from Pseudonocardia lutea, assembly GCF_042658055.1. Taxonomy (NCBI): domain Bacteria; kingdom Bacillati; phylum Actinomycetota; class Actinomycetes; order Pseudonocardiales; family Pseudonocardiaceae; genus Pseudonocardia; species Pseudonocardia lutea. The sequence continues at coordinate 29,203 of NZ_JBHSQK010000023.1, read as the reverse complement.
GGACGGCGAGCTGGTCACCCTCGGCGGCGACACCGCCGAGCAGCAGGGCCCGGACCTGCGCGGGGTGTTCCTCGGCTCGGAGGGCACGCTCGGGATCACCACGAAGATCACGGTCCGGCTGCTGCGCACCCCGGAGACCGTGCGCACGCTGCTGGCCGACTTCCCGTCGGTCTCGGAGGCGGGCGAGGTGGTGTCGGACATCGTCGCGGCCGGCATCGTCCCCGCGGCCGTCGAGATGATGGACACCCTCGCGATCGAGGCGGCCGAGGAGGCGGTGCACGCCGGGTACACCGTGGGCACGCCGGCCGCCCTGGTCGTGGAGCTCGACGGACCGATCGAGCAGTGCGACGCCGAGTTCGCCCAGGTCAAGGAGATCTGCGACGCACACGGCTGCACCCGCCTGCACATCGCGGGCTCGCCGGAGGAGCGCGCGGCGATCTGGCGGGGGCGCAAGGCGGCCTTCGCCGCGGTGGGCCGGATCTCGCCGGACTACTTCGTGCAGGACGGCGTGGTGCCCCGGACCCGGCTCGCCGAGGTGCTGGGCCGCATCGCCGACATGGGCGACGAGGCCGGCCTGCGGGTGGCCAACGTCTTCCACGCCGGGGACGGCAACCTCCACCCGCTGGTGCTCTACAGCGCCGCGGCGGGCGAGACCGAGCGCGCCGAGGAGCTGTCGGGGGCGATCGCCGAGCTCTGCGTGGAGCTGGGCGGGTCGCTGTCCGGCGAGCACGGCATCGGCACGGACAAGGCGTGTTCGATGCCGAAGATGTACGGCGAGGAGGACCTCGCGGTGATGCAGCGGGTGCGTGCGGCCTTCGACCCGGAGGGCATCTGCAACCCGGGCAAGGTCCTGCCCACGCCGCGGCTGTGCGGCGAGCGGCCGGGGCGGTACCGGCCGCACCCGCTGGAGGAGGCGGGAGTGATCGAGCGGCTATGAGTGATCGGAAAGGGACTCTCACGGCACTGAAGCCGGCGTCGTTGAAGGAGGCCCGCGAGGCCGTCCTCGACACCGCCGGCCGGATCTCCGTCGCCGGGGCCGGCACGGCCGCGGACTGGGCGGGGCGGCTCGGGCCCGTCGACGCCGTGCTCCACACCACCGGGCTGACCGGCGTGATCACGCACAACCCGGGTGACATGACGGTGTCGGTGCACGCCGGGACCCCGCTGCGGGCGCTGCAGGAGGAGCTGGCCGCGCACGGCCAGCACCTGTCGTTCGACGCCGCGCGGGTGGCCGACGGCGCGACCGTCGGCGGCCTGGTGGCCACGGCCGACGCCGGGCCGTCCGCGCTGGTGTACGGCACGATGCGCGACCTCGTCATCGGGGCCACGACGCTGCTCGCCGACGGCGCGGTGGCCCGCTCCGGCGGGCACGTGATCAAGAACGTGGCCGGGTTCGACCTGGCCAAGCTGCTGCACGGGTCCTACGGCACCCTCGGCGTGCTGGTCGAGATCGTGCTGCGGCTGCACCCCGTGCCGCGGGCGGTCGGCACGGTCGTCGTGGAGTGCGACCTCGCCGAGGCGGTGCGGCTCGCCCGCGAGGTCCTGGCCTCGCAGCTCGAGCCCACGGCGGTGGAGTGGCTGAGCTCGGGGAAGCTGCTGGTGCGCATCGACTCGACCGAGGAGGCCCTGCCGGCCCGGCTGGAGCGGCTCACCCGGCTGCTCGGCGACGCGGCCGCCGTGGCGTCGTCGGACGTGTGGGCCGAGCACGCCGCGCTCACCCGCGGCGCCTCCGGCCCGGCGGACGCGGCGGACGCGGCGGTGCTGCGGATCGGGGCGAAGCCCTCGCTGCTGCCGGGCCTGCTCGCGGCGCTGCCCGCCTCGTCGGTCACCGCCGGGCTCGGCACGGGCGTCGCCACCGTGGCGCTGCCGGGAACGGCGGTCGCCGAGGCGCACGCCGCCGTGCACGCGGCCGGCGGGACGAGCGTCCTGCGGTCGCGCCCCGCCGGGCTCGACGCCCCCGCCTGGGGGCCGCCGCCCTCCGCCCTCACCGTGCTCAAGGCCGTCAAGCAGCGGTTCGACCCGGACGGCCGCTTCGGCCCGGGCCGCTTCGACCCGTGGGAGATCTCGTGAACACACCCGCCGGCTCCGCCCACACCGCCCTGCCGCAGACCGGCCCGAGCAGCTTCGACGCGCACCACCCGCCCTCGCGGGAGCTGCTCGACGACTGCGTGCACTGCGGCTTCTGCCTGCCCACCTGCCCCACGTACCAGCTCTGGGGCGAGGAGATGGACTCCCCGCGGGGGCGCATCTACCTCATGGACCTCGCCGAGAAGGGGGAGATCGGGCTGGAGGGGCCGCTGCGCCAGCACATCGACGCCTGCCTGGGCTGCATGGCGTGCGTGACGGCCTGCCCGTCCGGGGTGCAGTACGACAAGCTGCTCGAGGCGGTGCGCCCGCAGCTCGAGCGCAACGTGCGGCGCACGCCGTCGGACCGGCTGTTCCGCGAGGCGATCTTCGCGCTGTTCCCGTACAAGCGGCGGCTGCGCGCGGCGGCCCTGCCCGGCGCGCTGTACCAGAAGCTCGCCGCGGTGCCCGCCGTCCGCAGGCTCGCGGCGAAGCTGCCGGGCCGGCTGGCCGCGTTGGAGTCGCTGCTCCCGCCGGTGACCGTGCGGGAGGCCTTCGCGACGCTGCCGGTGCACACCTCCGCCGTCGGCGAGCGGCGCGGACGGGTGGCGCTGCTGTCCGGCTGCGTGCAGGACGTGTTCTTCCACCGGGTCAACGAGGCCACCGTGCGGGTGCTCTCGGCCGAGGGTCTCGACGTCCTCGTGCCGCGCGACCAGCAGTGCTGCGGGGCGCTCGAGCTGCACGCAGGCCGCGAGGACCCGGCGCTCGCCCGGGCCAAGCGGACCATCGCGCGGTTCGAGCGGCTCGACGTCGACCACGTGGTGACCAACGTGGCCGGCTGCGGGTCCTCGATGAAGGACTACGCCCACCTGCTCGCCGACGACCCGGAGTGGGCGGTGCGGGCGAAGGAGTTCAGCGCGCGGGTCCGGGACGTCCACGAGGTGCTCGCCGATCTGGGGCCGCGCGCCCCGCGCTCGCCGATCGCCGCGCGGGTCGCCTACCACGACGCCTGCCACCTCGGGCACGCCCAGGGCGTGCGCGAGCAGCCGCGGGAGGTGCTGCGGAGCATCCCGGAGCTGGAGCTGCTCGACATCCCCGAGGCGGCCCTGTGCTGCGGCTCCGCGGGCATCTACAACATGGTGATGCCCGAGGCGGCGGACGATCTGGGCAAGCGCAAGGCGGACAACGTCCGGTCGGTCGAGCCGGCGGTCGTCGTGACCGCGAACCCGGGGTGCCTGCTGCAGATCGGCAAGCACCTGCAGAACGGCTCCGGTGACCCGCTGCCGCTGCTGCACCCGGTCCAGCTGCTCGACGCGAGCATCCGCAACGTGCCGGTGCCCCGCAGCTGACCGCCGGCGCGCGGGAAGTGGCGCCGAAGCACCACTTCCCGCGCGGACGGCCGGTCCCCGGATCGCGAGCGGCCCGGCCTGTCGGGGGCCGGGGCTAGCGTGCGGGGCATGACGGACACCACGGCCCGCAGCCTCGCCACCGCACTCGCCGAGCAGCTGTCCTGGCACTGGCAGACGCTGCTGCGCCCGAAGCTCGAGGGGCTGACGGACGAGGAGTACCTCTGGGAGCCCGTGCCGGGCTGGAACGTACGCCCGGCCGGGAGCCCGGCGCCGGGTGCGCTCCAGGTGGGGTCGGGCGAGCACCGGATCGACTTCGCGTTCCCCGAACCCGATCCGCCGCCGCTCACCACGATCGCCTGGCGGATGGGGCACCTGATCGTCGGCGTGTTCGGCGTGCGCGCGGCGGCGCACTTCGGCGGCCCGCCGATGGCGTACGAGAGCCACGGCTACGCGGGCACGGCGGCCGAGGCGCTGCGCCAGCTCGACCGGGCGTACGCCTCGTGGATCGGCGGGGTGGAGGCGCTCGACGAGCCGGGGCTCGCCCGGCCGTGCGGGCCCGCGGAGGGGCCGTACGCCGAGTTCCCGCTGTCGGACCTGGTGCTGCACATCAACCGCGAGGCGATCCACCACGGCGCCGAGATCCTGCTGCTGCGGGACCTGTACCGGAACCTGCACCAGGACCGGCGCGGATGAGGGCCGGCGCCCGGCTCGTCGGGGAATGTCCGACTCGCTCAGCGCCCTCTCAGCGCACTGCGTGCCCGCCCGGCGGGGCGGTGTGAGAGTGGCGGAGGAGCGAGCCGATCGGGGAGGCCGGATGACGGAGACCGCAACGGCGGGCACGGGGGCGGGCACGGGAGCCGGCACGGGAGCCGGCACGGGAGCCGGCGGGGACGCGCGCACGCGGCTCGAGGAGCTGCCGCTGCACATGCAGCGCAGCGGCTTCGACCCCGCACCCGAGCTGGCGGCGATCCGCGAGGGCGAGGGCGTCCGGAAGGTGCGCACGCCCTTCGGGCGGGACGCGTGGCTGGTCACCCGCTGGGAGGACGTCCGGGAGGTCCTGGGCGACGCGGCGCGGTTCAGCAACGAGTGGCCGGGCGCCTTCCGCCCGCCGGGCATGCCGGAGCGGAGCCCGGAGGAGATCGCCCGGCTGCGGGCCGGCAACCTGCTGGCCTTCGACCCGCCCGCGCACACCCGGCTGCGGCGGATGCTCACCCCGGCGTTCACCGGGCGGCGGATGCAGCGGCTCGAACCGCGCGTGCGCGAGATCGTCGACCAGCACCTCGACGCGATGGAGCAGGCCGGGCCGCCCACGGACCTGGTCGCCGACTTCGCCTTGCCGGTCCCGTCGCTGGTGATCTGCGAGCTGCTCGGGGTGCCGTACGAGGACCGGGCGGAGTTCCAGCGGCGCAGCGCACGGCTGCTCGACCTGTCGGTGCCGACGGACGTGCGGCTGCGGGCCCAGGAGGAGCAGCGCGACTACATGGCGAGCCTGGTCGCCCGCGAGCGGGCGGAGCCGGGGGAGGAGCTGCTCGGCGTGCTCGTGCGCGAGCACGGCGAGGAGCTGAGCACGGACGAGCTGATCGGCATCGCGAACCTGCTGCTGATCGCCGGGCACGAGACCACGTCGAACATGCTCGGCCTGGGCACGCTGGCGCTGATGGACCATCCCGACCAGCTCGCCCTGGTCCGGGAGGACCCGGAGGCGATCGGGCCGGCCGTCGAGGAGCTGCTGCGGTGGCTGTCGATCGTGCACTCCGGCACGATCAAGTCGGTGACCGGGCCGACCGAGATCGCGGGGCGGGCGATCGCCGAGGGCGAGCTCGTGATGCTCTCGATCCCGGCCGCCAACCGCGACACCGCGCTGCTGGAGGACCCCGAGCGGCTCGACGTCCGGCGGGGCGCGCTCGGGCACATGGCCTTCGGGCACGGGGTGCACCACTGCCTGGGGGCACCGCTGGCCCGCATGGAGATGCGGATCGCCTTCCCGGCGCTGCTACAGCGCTTCCCGGACCTGCGCCCGGCCGGGGACGAGCGGAGGTTCCGGTCGTTCAACGTGGTCTACGGGATGGAGAGCCTGCCCGTGACCTGGGGAGGAGCGTGATGAGCGAGCTCAGGGCGGACCGCGGCACGTGCATCGGGGCCGGCATGTGCGTGATGACCGACTCCGCGGTGTTCGACCAGGACGACGACGGGATCGTGGTGCTCCTCGAGGAGGCCCCGGAGGTCGACGAGAAGGTGCGGGCCGCGGTCGACGCGTGCCCGTCCGGGGCGCTGTCGATCAGCGAGGGCTGATCTCGCGGCCCGCCGGCCGCCCCGCCGGCGCCGGCCCGACACCCGTTCGGCCCAGTCCGTCCTGCCGAGCGCCGTGACGCGGCGCACACTCCCCGACCATGACGGCTGCGACAGTGTTGTCCGGATCGTTGGCGGGGCCGGTCCTGGCGGCATACCAGCAGGACCCGAAGGCCGTCGGCGGCTCGCTGGGGTGGTCGGCCCTGGTCTCGGTGGTGCCGCTCGCGGTGGTGCTGCTCCTGCTGGGGGTACTGCGCGTGCGGGCCCAGTGGGCGGCGCTGGCCGGGTTGGTGGCCGCCCTGGTCGTCGCGATCGTCGGGTTCTCCATGCCGGTCGGCATGTCGCTCCTCGCCGCGGCGCACGGCGCGTTCTTCGGGCTGCTCCCGATCATGTGGATCGTGGTGAACGCCCTCTGGGTGTTCAACATGACCGTCGCGACCGGGCACTTCGACGTGCTGCGGCGCAGCTTCGGCACGCTGTCCTCCGACCGGCGCACCCAGGCGATCCTCGTCGCCTTCTGCTTCGGCGCCCTGCTGGAGGCGCTCGCCGGCTTCGGCGCGCCGGTCGCGATCTCCTCGGTGATGCTGATGGCGCTCGGCTTCCGGCCCCTGCGCGCGGCCGTGCTCGCGCTCGTCGCGAACACGGCGCCGGTGGCGTTCGGCGCGATGGGCGTCCCGGTGATCACACTGGCGCAGGTGACCGGGCTCCCGCTCGACCAGGTCGCCTCGATGGTCGGCCGGCAGACCCCGTTCCTGGCCCTGTTCGTCCCGCTGGTGCTGGTGTTCCTCGTCGACGGGCGCCGCGGCGTGCGGGAGGCCTGGGTGCCGGCGGTGGTGTCCGGTGTCGTCTTCGCCGTCGTCCAGTTCGTCACGTCCAACTACATCTCCGTGCCCCTGACGGACATCCTCGCGGCCCTGCTGTCCGCGGTCGCGGTCGTGGTGGTCGCGCGGGCGAACCCGAACGCGGTGTGGGCCGCGCGCCGCACCGGCGCCGAGCCCGAACCGGAGCCCGAGGCCGGTCCGGACGGCGGGAGCCTCGTCGGGGCGGGCGGCCCGGACGGCCGCGACACCTCCGGCGAGGGCACCGGCGGCAGCGGCGGATCCCGCCGCGACGGGCCCCGGCCCTCCGGCGGGCCCGTCCCGGCCGGGAGCTCGGCCGAGGGCGGCGAGGCGGTCGCGACCGTGCGGTCGGGGGCCCGGGTCGACGACCCGCGCGAGATCCGCCGCGCCTACGCCCCGTACGTGATCATCGTGCTGGTCTTCGCGCTCGTGCAGCTGCCGGGGATCAAGCCGGCCGTGGACAAGCTGAAGCTGGCGTTCCACTGGCCCGGCCTCGACGTCGTCGCCATGAACGGCAAGCCCAGCAGCACCACGCAGTACTCGCTGACCTGGCTGTCGACCGCCGGGACCCTGATGCTCATCGCCGGGGTGATCGTCGCGGCGGTGCTGGGCATCGGTGCCGCCGAGGCCGCGCGGATCTGGGGGCGGACGGTCTCGGAGCTGAAGTGGGCGATCCTCACCGTCGCCGCGGTCCTGGCGCTGGCGTACGTGATGAACGCGTCGGCGCAGACCACGGCGATCGGCCTGCTGATCGCGGGCGCGGGCGGTGCGCTGGCCTTCGTGTCGCCGGTGCTCGGCTGGTTCGGTGTCGCCGTCACCGGATCGGACACGTCGGCCAACGCCTTGTTCGGCTCGCTGCAGGTCACCGCGGCCAACACGGCCGGGCTGCCGCCGGAGCTGCTGGCCGCCGCGAACTCGTCGGGCGGCGTGCTCGGGAAGATGCTGTCGCCGCAGAACCTCACGATCGCCGTCGCCGCGGTGAAGCTCGACGGGCAGGAGGGCGTGCTGCTGCGGAAGGTCATCGGGTGGAGCCTGGGCATGCTGCTGCTGCTCGCGATCCTGATCTACCTGCAGTCCACGCCGGTGCTCGGCTGGATGCTGCCGTAGGCGGAGGAAGGCGCGGCGGAACCGGCCGAATCCGGCTGCCCGCGGGGCGCGGCGCCTGCAAGGGTGGCCCCGTGAAGCGCGTGATCGGTGAGTTCGAGATCGACGACGACCCCGCCCGGCTGGACCGCGACGCCGTCTGGGCCTGGCTGTCGACCGAGGCCTACTGGGGCCGGTGGCGGCACCGCGAGCACCTGGAGCGCCAGCTCGACGTGGCCTGGCGGGTGGTCGGGCTGTACCGCGGGGACCGCACCCTGGGCTCGGCCCGGGCGGTGTCCGACGGGGTGTCCTTCGCCTACCTCGCCGACGTCTGGGTCGACCCGTCCGCGCGGGGGCGGGGGCTGGGCGTCGCGCTCGTCGAGATGATGCTCGCCGGCGGGCCGGGGATGCGCTGGTCGCTGCACACCAAGGACGCGCACGGCCTCTACGCCCGCTTCGGGTTCGCCGCTCCGGACGACACGGTCCTCGAACGCCCGTCGGATCCGGAGGTGATCCTGCGCGACCTCGGAACCGCTCCCGGGGGCGGCGATGAGTTTCCGGCGCAGGTGCGGTCTCCCCTGTGACACCGCGGCGGACGCCGCACCGAGACCGAGAGGACCACCGAGATGACCGCCGCCGGTACCGCCACTTCCGCCCGCCCCCGCAGCAAGGGCCGCGTCGCCCTCGTCGTCCTGCAGGTCGTGCTGGGCCTGTTCATGGCCGTCGCCTCCGGCGCCCCGAAGCTGCTCGGCGAGGCCACCGCCGTGCAGACCTTCGACGCCATCGGCGCGGGCGACTGGTTCCGCTACCTGATCGGGGCACTGGAGGTCGCGGGCGGCATCGGCCTGATGATCCCGGCGCTGGCCGGTCTCGCCGCGGCCTGCTTCGTGGCGCTGATGATCGGCGCCGCGCTCTTCCAGGTCTTCGTGATCGGCATGGCGGAGTACGTCTACACCCCGATCATCCTGGGCGTGCTGTTCGGCCTGATCGCGTGGGTCCGCCGGCACGAGATCCGCGCGCTGGTCACGCGCTGAGCCGGGCCCGGGGCGAGCCGGGGGTCGGAGCCGCACGGGCGCGCCGGGGTCGAGGGGTCCCCGGCGCGCCCGCCGCGTCAGCGGATCCACGGCCACCCCGACGCCCGGCCGATGCACGGCTTCGCGCTCCAGGCCGTCGGCGCGGGCACCACGGCCGCCGAGCTCGGCCGGCGCCTCGGCGTGACCAAGCAGGCGGCGGCCAAGACGATCGCCGCGCTCGAGGCGGCCGGCTATATCGAGCGCGGGGCCGACCCCGCCGACGCCCGCCGGGTCCTCGTCCGCCCCACGGCCCGCGGCCGCGACCTGCTCACCCGCTCCGCCGAGATCTTCGACGGCCTCCGCACCCGCTGGGCGACCGAGCTCGGCGAGGACGCGGTCCGCACGATCGAGGACGCGCTCAGCCGCGTCACCTCCGGCCCGCGCCTCGACGCCCCCTCCTGGTTCACGCGCTGACCCGCCCGCCCGCTCTCGCGTGGTGTCGGCACACCCACCGGGGCCCCGTCCCGCACCCGGAACATCCGCGACACACCCCGTCGACGACAGGTGGGACGCCTCTCGGGGTGTGAGAGCGTGCGAGAGCACTCTTCGAACGGCGTCGGGGACGACGATCGCCGTGGCCCTGCCCGCTCTCACACCCGCTCGCGCTCCGTACAACCGGTCGACGGGGTGTGCGGCGCACCTCCCGGATGCGCCGCCGGGCTCGAGCGGGTGTGTCGTGCTCGACCAGGGGTGTCAGCGCGGGCGCCCACCGGCCGACCGGCTCCGGCACACCCGCCCGGGTCAGGGGTCGAAGGTGTGGTCGGGCTCGACCACCACCTCCAGCACCAGCGGCTCCGTGCGGGAGCCCAGGGTCGGGACGAGCGCGTCGAGGGTCGAGGCGAGCTCCTCCCACGTGTCCACCCGCCGCGCCGGGCAGCCCAGCGACTGCGCCAGGCCCGACACGCTGACCTCGGTGAACGCGGGCCAGGGGGCCGCGCCGCCCTGCTTCTCGGCGAGCCGGTCCATGATCGCGTAGCGGCCGTTGGCCAACACCACGAACACCGCGCCGACGCCGTAGTGCGCGGCGGTCCACAGCGCCTGGATCCCGTAGAGCGACGACCCGTCCCCCACCACCGCGACGACGGGCCGTTCCGGGCGGGCCATCCGCACGCCGATCGCCGCGGGCAGCCCGAACCCGAGCCCGCCCATCGCCGCGGAGAGGAAGCCCAGCGGGCGCCGGGCCGGGAGCAGCCGGTGCAGGTCCGGGCGGCTCGACGGTGTCTCCTCCACCACGACCGTCTCGGCCGGCACCCGCGCGGCGAGGGCGGCGAGCACGTGCCCCGCGCGCAGCGGCTCCCCCGGGCCCGGCGGCTCCGGCGCGGCCGCCTTCGGGAAGGACCGCTCACCACGAGAACCCGGCAGCCGCTCCGCCAGCGCCCGGCACACCGACGCCGAGTCGGCGACCACGGCGAGGTCGACCGGGCTGTGGTGGGCGTCCTCGGGGTCGTCGGTGACCAGCAGCAGCCGCGTGCCCTCGCCCGCCAGCGGCCCGGCCTCGTAGGGGTACTGCCGGAAGGCCGGCGCCCCGACGACCAGGACGACGTCGTGCGGGGCGAGGACGTCGCGCAGCCGCGCCCGCCCCGCCGGGAGGTGCCCGGCGAAGAGCCGGTGGTCCTGCGGGAACCCGGCCCGGGCCGCGAACGCCTCCTGCCACACCGGGCAGTCCAGCCGCTCGGCGAGCGCGACGAGCGCCGCCCAGGACTCCTCGCCGTCGGCGTCGGCCCCGACCACGAGCGCGGCCGAGGCCGCCCCGGCGAGGGCCGCGGCCAGCTCCTCGACGACCTCGGGTCCGGCCTGCGTGCCATGCCGCACCACGGAGGGCGCCGCGACCTCGTCGCCGGCCGGCTCGGCCCAGTCGTCGCTGGGCACCACGACCAGCGCGGGTCCGCGGCCGGCGACGGCCTCGTGGTGGGCCCGGGCCACGGCCGACGGGACGTCCTGCGGCCGGGCGGGCGTGGTCGTCCAGACCGGGTAGCTGCCGGCCAGGCCCTCCAGCTCCCCGGTGAGGAAGGGCCGGAAGGCCAGGTGCCGGCGGTCCTGCTGCCCGACGACGACCACCAGCGGCACCCGGTTGACCCGCGCCGTGGCGAGCGCGCCGACGGCGTTGCCCAGCCCCGCCGTGGTGTGCAGGACGACCAGCGCGGGCCGGTCGTGCGCGGTGGCCCAGCCGGTGGCCACGCCGACCACGGACCCCTCGTGCAGGGCGAGGACGAACTCGAGGTCCGCCGGCAGGTCGGTGAGCAGCGTGATCTCGGTGGATCCCGGGTTGGCGAAGACCGTCGTGAGGTCGTACCGGCGGAGGACGTCGAAGGTGGCGTCCCGGACCGTCCTCACGCGGTCTCCATCCGGCGGTCCGCGGGCTCGTCGGTGCGGCTGCGCCCGACCACCGCGACCGAGGCCGCGCCGATCGCCGCCACGACCGCGAAGGCGTAGAAGCCCCACGGGTAGGCGATGCCGGCCGACAGCAGCGCGCCGCCGACCACCGGGCCGCAGATGGCGCCGAGCCGGCCGACGCCGGAGGCGCTGCCGATGGCCGTCGCGCGGGCCTCGGCCGGGTAGTGCTGGCTGACGTAGGCATAGGTGAGCACCTGGGAGCTGAACACGAACACGCCGGCGAGCAGCACGCTCACGTACACACCCACGCCGGGCAGCTTGATCGACAGCAGCGCGAGGAACAGGGCGGCGGCGGTGAACCAGGCGATGGTCGACGTCCGCACGCCGATCCGGTCCGCGACCCGGCCGGCGACCAGCAGCCCGAGGACCGCGCCGACGTTGAGCACCAGCAGCAGCGCCAGCGCGGCGCCCAGCGCGTACCCCGCCGTGCGCATGATCTCCGGCAGCCACGTGTTCAGGCCGTAGACCAGCAGCAGCCCCATGAACGAGGTGACCCAGAAGGCGAGCGTGGCGCGCAGGTAGCCGCCGCGGAAGAGCGTGGCGACCGGGTTGCGCCGGGCGGCCGGCCCGCGCTCGACCGGGACGGACTCGGGCAGCCGCGCCCGGACCAGCGGCACCAGCACCAGCGCGGGCAGCGCCCCGATGACGAACATCGCGCGCCAGCCCAGCGACGGGATCACGACGATGCCGAGCAGCGCGGTGAGCACCGCGCCAACGTGGTAGCCGGTCATGAGCACGGTGGTGGCGCTGCCGCCGCGGCCCGACCGGGCGAACTCGTTGACCATCGCGATCGCCACCGGGAGCACGCCGCCGAGGCCGAGCCCGGCGAGGAAGCGCAGCACGCCGAAGAGCACCGGCCCGGGGGCGAAGGCGCACAGCAGCGTCAGCACCGAGAACGACGTGACGGTGACCAGCAGCATCGACCGGCGGCCGAACCGGTCCGTGAGCGGGCCCGCCGCGAGCGCGCCCACCATGACGCCGACCAGGCCGACGACCGAGATCAGCGACGCCGACGCGGGATTGAGCCCCCAGGCGGGGTCGCGCAGCAGCGACGGGAGGACCACCCCCAGCACGACCAGGTCGAACCCCTCCAGCGCCACGGCCGACCAGCACAGCGGCGCCGCCCAGCCGGCCCGCGCCCCCGCCCGCTCCGACGGTCCTGCCGACTCCGTTGTCATGGAACCCTCCTCGGTGTCCGGATCCGCCGGAGTATGAGCGGGCCACCGGACCCTTGTCAGGGCAAGCTTCCGGTGGGCGGAAGTGCCGCGGCGGGCGGTCCGGATCCTCGGCGCCTCACCCGACGGACGGGCCGTCGCCGATTGAGACACCATCCGCGGTGCCGGGGTGGGAGGCTTCCCCCACCGTCCCGGGTGGGTGCCCGGGGCCGACCACGATCCACGACCCCGGAGGTGACCGTGATCCTCATCGTGCTCAAGGTGAAGATCAAGCCCGAGAAGCGCGAGGACTGGCTGGCCGGCATCAAGGAGTACACCGACAACGTGCGGGCCGAGCCGGGCAACGTCTCGTTCGACTTCTACGAGAGCGGCACCACGCCGAACGAGTTCGCGATCGTCGAGACCTTCCGCGACGGCGACGCCGGGGCCGCGCACGTGCAGACCGAGCACGCCCAGAAGTTCTTCCCCTGGATGGGCAAGGTCGTCGCGGAGCGGCCGAAGATCAACTACCAGGACCTCGAGGGCGAGGCCTGGAACGACATGGCCGAGGTCACCCCGGAGTAGCCGCCCACCCGCACGACCACCGGACCGCGGGGCGCTGCGGCGCCCCGCGGTCCGGCCGTGCCCGGAGACCCGTCGTCAGGTCCCCGCGGTTCCGGCGGGGGCCCGCGCCCCGCACGACACCCGGGGCCGCCGGCCCTGGAGACGGCGCCCCCGCCGACCTAGGGTCACCGGTGACGCGAGGAGGCGGGATGGGCGATGTCACGGGCACCGCACCGGTCGACGAGGAGGCGCGGGCGCGCAACCTCGTCGAGGCCGAGCGCAAGGCCCTGCACCTGTTCGAGGAGGCGGGGCGGCGCGGGCTGATCGCCCCCGGCGAGTCCGAGCGGACCGTCAGCGACCGGGTGCGCGACCTCGGCGCCGAGCTGTTCGGCACGGACCGGCACTGGCACAAGCGCGTGGTGCGTTCCGGCCCGAACACGCTGCTGCCCTACAAGGAGAACCCGCCGGACCGGCTGATCGAGGCGGACGACATCGTCTTCCTCGACCTCGGCCCGATCTTCGCCGAGTGGGAGGCCGACTTCGGCCGGACCTTCGTGCTGGGCGACGACCCGGTCAAGCACCGCCTGCGCGACGACCTGCCCCGGATCTTCGACGCCGGCCGCGCCCACTTCGAGGCGCACCCGGAGATCAGCGGGGCCGAGCTGTACGCGCACGTCGTGGGGCTGGCCGAGGAGGCAGGCTGGGAGTTCGGCGGCGCGCACAGCGGCCACCTGGTGGGCGAGTTCCCGCACGAGTGGATCGACGGCGAGCGGATCGAGAGCTACATCGCGCCCGGCAGCGACCACCCGATGCGCCGCACGGACCCCTCCGGGCGGCGGTGCCACTGGATCCTCGAGGTGCACCTGGTGGACCGCGAGCGCGGCTTCGGCGGGTTCTACGAGCAGCTGCTGACCCTGCACCGCTGAACGGTGGCCGGCGCGGGAGGAAGGCGCCGGAGGACGTGCCGGAGAACGCCTTCGGACGAGGCGCCGGAAAGAGCTGGGCCGGGGTCGCCACCCCGACCAGGGCGACCCCGGCCCGACGGACTGTCCGATCCGCTCCCCAACGACGGACAGTCGCGGTCCGTGCCGGCTCCCCGCCGGCCTCGTGTGCCTCGGTCCTGGGATCCCCACCCCGGCCGTGGCCTACACCTCATCCGGTGAATCCGTGCGATCCGCGTCCGCCGGGCGTGTCGCCGGCGTCTGCCCGCCGGCCATGTCCAGCCACCGGGTGCGCACGGTGAGACCCCCGCGCGGCCGCCCCCCCGCCAGGGCCGCGGCGCGCAGGCACACGTGCGTCCACATGACCAGCTGCACCTCCTTGGCCAGCGACAGACGGTCGTAGAGGACGTGCGCGAGCCGGTCGCCCGGGCGGGCCCAGGACTCGATGACGAACCGGACGTCCTCCCCCGCCTCCTCGGTCCGGAACTCGATCTGCCCGGCCTCGAGGTGGCCCGTGAGCGTGGCCAGCCGGAAGTGGCGCGGCCCGGACCCGACGACGCGGACCGGCCCGTCCCACGGGCCGGGCAGCCGGATGAGGAACTCGTCGCCGACGGTCATGGCGCCGTCGTGCCCCTTCGTCCGCCGGAAGACGGCCAGCCCGGAGGGCGACCAGTCGTTGGGGTCCGCGGCGAGCCGCTCGAGGAGCAGCTCGGGGGTGCAGTCGCCGCCGGCGATCGTCACCGAGTAGCAGCGGTGCAGCAGGTCCCCGTGCCCGCCCTCGATGTGCTGGACGCGGTCGTCGCAGACCTCGGGCGGCAGCGGCTTCGGCAGGTCCGAGGCGTCGCCGGGCTCGTCGCTGCGGTGCGTGACCGTGGTCCGCCACAGGTAGCGCCACGCCACGATGGCGAGCCCCAGGGGCCACCGGACGACCGCGCCGACCCGCCGGTGCCGCCGGGTGCCCGTGACCGGCTCGCGGCGCGCAGGGGAAGCGAGCATCGCGTGTGAGTACCCGTGGAGCGGGAACCCATGCGCCGTGACCATCGGGACGATCCTCCGGCGCGCGGGCGTGCGCGCGATCCACCTGCAGAGCGTGTCGCTGGGCTGCATCGCGCTCTGCATCGGGCTGTGGATGCGGGCGAAGACCCTCGACCAGGAGGAACGGGGAAACGCCGAGCGGCGCGCCCTGTTCGTCGGGCTGTGGCCGCCGACCTTCTGGCTGATCAGCGAGTCCGTGCGGCGCGAGGAGTCCCGCTGAACCGCGCGGCGCTGGAGGCCGAGGTCGCGTACCTGGCCGGCCTCGAGGTGAACTACTCCGAGGACGAGGCGCCCACCAGCCCGGACGACCCGAACTGGCACGTCGACTCGGGCTACGCCGAGCTCGGCACCGAGGCCCCGGGCCCGCCCGAGCCCGGCGGACCCTTCGAACGCGCCTGCCGGATCGTGCGCGACTACGAGTTCCCCGACGACCGCATCCTCCGGGGCATCTACCGTCGCGACGACCCGTTGCTCGGCCGGGACATGGTGCTGGAGGGCCGGTTCCTGTTCCTCCGGTTCCAGATGCCGGTGCGGGTCACGGACGCCTACGACACGGTCCGCGACGGCAAGCGCGTGTGGGGCTGGACCTATCAGACGCTGTGCGGGCACCTCGAGCAGGGCCGGCTGAGCTACGAGGTGGTCAAGGACCCGGAGACCGGGCGCGTCACCTTCTGGATCCACGCCTACTCGCGCCGCGGCCCCGTGCCCAACCCGCTCCTCCGGCTCGGCTGGGTGCTGTTCGGGCGCACCCTCCAGCTGGAGTTCTACCGGCGGGCGGGACAGCGCGTGCGGGAGCTGATCGACGCGGACCCGCCCGGGGACGACGAGCCGAAGGTCGGCCTGGTTATCGTGCCCCGGGAGCGGCCGGAGCGCTGGCGGGACCGGTTCGCCCTCGACCTCGTCCGGCCCGGGGTCTGCCCGTAGCCCCCGGCCGGCCCGGCCCCACGAGCGGCGCCCCGCGCCGCGGATCATGATGGACGCATGCCCGCACCGTCGGAACCGCTGGAGAAGCTCGGCTTCCTCACCATCGGCTCGTTCGACGAGGCCGACCCCGGCGGCGGCCACGAGACCACGCTGCGGATGATCGAGCTCGGCGAGGAGCTCGGGTTCGACAGCGCGTGGGTCCGGCACCGGCACCTGCAGTTCGGGATCTCCTCGCCCGTGGCGGTGCTCGCCGCGGCCTCGCAGCGCACCCGGCGGATCGAGCTGGGCACCGCGGTGATCCCGCTGGGCTGGGAGAACCCGCTGCGGCTGGCCGAGGACCTGGCGACGGTCGACGTCCTGTCCGGCGGGCGGCTCAACCCGGGCGTCAGCGTCGGGCCGCCGATGCACTTCGACGACGTCCGGGAGGCGCTCTACCCGGACACCGCGGACCGGGAGGACTTCGGGCACGAGCGGGTGACCCGGCTGCTGCGGCTGGTCGCCGGGGAGCCCGCGAGCCGCTTCTCCGGGACGCGGGGCATCGAGGTGTTCTCCGACCGGGTGCAGCCGCACTCCCCCGGGCTGCGCGGGCGGATGTGGTACGGCGCGGCGAGCCTCGGCTCCGCCCGCCGCGCGGGCGAGCACGCGATGAACTTCCTGACCAGCAGCGTGGTCCGGGCCGAGGACGGCGCCGGCACGGACTTCGCCGCCATCCAGCGCTCGCACATCGACGCCTTCCGGGCGGCGCACCCGGCGGGGGCCGCGGCCCGCGTCTCGCAGGGGCTCGTCGTGGTGCCGACCGACACCGCCACGCCCGAGCAGCGCGCGAAGTACGAGGCCTACGCGGCCGCCCGGCTGCCGCGGACGCGCGCGCCGCAGGGCCCCGCCCGGATGCTCTTCTCCCCCGACCTCGTCGGCCCGTCCGAGCGGATCGCCGAGCAGCTCTACGCGCACGCCGGGTTCCTGGCGGTGCGCGAGGTGGTGTTCGCCCTGCCGTTCAGCTTCGCGCAGGAGGACTACGTCCAGATCCTCACCGACATCGCGACCCGGCTGGCCCCGGTCCTCGGCCGGCGCCCCGTATCGTCGAGGAGGTGCTGATCCCCCTCGCGATCCTGCTCGCCGTCGCCTCGGCGGTGTTCTACGCGGTGTCCGCGGTGCTGCAGGAGCGCGAGGCGTCCCGGCAGTCGGCGGCCGGTCTCGGCCTGATGACCCGGCTGCTGCGGCGCCGGCTCTGGTGGGCGGCCGTGGCCGCGACGCTGACCGGAGCGGGCCTGCACGTCGCGGCACTGGCCGCCGGGCCCCTCGTCGTGGTGCAGCCCCTGGGCGTGTCCTGCCTGGCCATCGCCCTCCTGCTCGGCTCGCGGGTGAACCGCACGCCGATCACGCCGCGCTCGTGGGCCGGGCTCCTGTGCGTGGTCCTCGGCCTGCCCGCCGTGCTCTCCGCCGTGCCGCACCACCGCCCGCACGGCGTACACCTCCCGCCGGGCGGCGGCGTCGGGTTCTGGCCGGTCGTCGGCGTGCTCGCGGTGGTGGTCGCGGCCGCGGCCGCCACCGGGCTGCTGCTGGGCCGGCGGGGACCCCGCGGGGGCGCGGTCTGCTACGCGGTGGGCGCCGCGCTGTGCTTCGGCGCCGCCTCCGCGACGGCCAAGACCCTGTTGCTCGGCGACCTCACCCCCGGCCGGTTCGCCGTGACCGCGGCGGCCGCGCTGGTCGGGACCGCGCTCGCGCAGCACGCCTACCGCGGCGGCGGTCTCGGCGCCCCGCTCGCGGTGCTCACCATCCTCGACCCGGTCACGGCGGGGGCGGTGGGCGTGCTGGTGCTCGGCGAGCCCTTCGGCACCACGCCGCCGACGCTCGCCGTCGGCATCCTCGGGATGGTCGTGACGGCGGTCGGTGTCGCCCTGCTGTCGGCGCGGCGGCCCGCCCCGTACCCGTCCGGGCCCGTCGACGCGCTGCCGGTTCCCGCGGGGTCCCGCGACTGACGACCGGCCGGCGACCGCCCGATCACCTACCGGGAGTGCACGCCGCGCGGTGGCCGGGAGGTCGTATCGTGCGACCTCATGGCACCGGCGTCGAGCGCGTCCCGCGAAGCGGGGAGGGCGCGTTGACCCGTCCCGCGAGCGGACCCGCGGCGGGCCGCGCCCTGCCGCGGGTGCCCGCCCGCGCCCTGGCCGGGGCGACCGCGGTCGGGGTGGTCGTGTGGTCCACACGACTGGTCGGGATCCTCGCGCTCGCCGGCGGCCTGCTGGCCGGGCCGCGCCGGATGCTCGGCGAGCCGTTCCGGGCCTCGGTGGGCCTGCCGGAGATCGTCGGGGTCGGGCAGGTCGTCGTCACGGTGGTCGCCGGCGTCGGGATGCTGCTGCTCGCCGCCGGACTGCGGCGCCGCAAGCGGCGGGCGTGGGCGCTCGCCGTGCTGATCACCGCGGCGCTGACCGCGGTCAATCTCGCCCGGGTGATCGGCCCGGCGCACGGCCACGGGGCGGAGGCGGCCGTCGTCACCGCGCTGCTGCTGGTCCTGCTCGTCGTGACCCGCCGCTCGTTCCCGGCCCGCTCCGATCCCGGCGGGGTCACCCGGGCGGCCCGCGTGCTCGTGCAGTTCGCCGTGGCGGGCGTGGCGGTGGTGTGGCTGTTCCTCGCGCTGAACCCGCACCGTCTCGCCCCGGGCACCGCGGCGACGGACCAGCTGGTCCAGGCGCTGCTCGCGCTGGTCGGGGTGTCCGGCCCCGTCGCGTTCACCGCCCACGGGGTGTGGCTCGACGACCTCACCGCGACCGTCGGCCTCACCTTCGGGGTGCTCGCGGTGCTGGGCGCCGGGTACTTCCTGCTCCGCTCCCCCGAGCCCGAGTCCCGCCTCGAGCCGGCGGACGAGGCGCGGCTGCGCGCAATGCTCGCCCGCCGGCCCGACCCGGACTCCCTCGACTACTTCGCGCTGCGCCGCGACCGGACCGTCGTCTACGCCCCGAGCGGCGGCGCCGCGGTGTCCTACCGGGTCCTCGCCGGCGTCGCGCTGGCCTCGGGGGACCCGCTCGGCGAGCAGGGCGAGTGGGGCGCCGCGATCGCGGCCTTCCTCGAGCGGGCGGTCGCGCACGCCTGGGTGCCGGCCGTGCTGGCCTGTTCCGAGGAGGGGGCGACGGCCTGGGCCCGCGTCGGGTTCTCCGTGCTCGAGTTCGGCGACGAGGCCGTCCTCGACACCGCGGCCTTCTCCCTAAAGGGCCGCGCGATGCGGGGCGTGCGGCAGACCGTCGCCCGCGCCGAGCGGGCGGGCGTCGCCGTGGACGTCCGGCGGATCCGGGAGATCGACCCGGCCGAGCGGGCGGAGCTCGCCCGGCTGGCCCGCAGCTGGCGCGGCGACGCCGAGGAGCGCGGCTTCTCCATGGCGCTCTCCCGCACGGCCGACGGCACGGACGGCGAGGCGGTCCTGGCCGTCGCGCACCGCGACGGCGTCCCGGCCGCGCTGCTGCAGTTCGTCCCCTGGGGCCGCGACGGGCTCTCCCTCGACCTCATGCGCCGCGACCCGGCGGCCGACACCGGGCTCACCGAGAAGCTCGTCGTCGACGTCGTGCGGTGGGCGGGCGGGCACGGGATCGTCCGGGTCTCGCTGAACTTCGCGGTGTTCCGCGGCGCCCTCGAACGCGGGCAGCGGCTCGGCGCCGGGCCGGTCGCGCGGCTGTGGGCGCGGATCCTGCACGTCGCCTCGCGCTGGTGGCAGATCGAGAGCCTCTACCGGTTCAACGCCAAGTTCCGGCCGTGCTGGGTGCCCCGCTTCCTGCTGTTCCCGGCGGTGCGGGACCTGCCGCGGGTGCTGCTGGCGATGCTCGAGGCCGAGGGCTTCGGCGGCCGCCCGCCGGCGCTGCTGCGCGAGCTGCGCCGCTGAGCCCGCCCCCGGTCCGCCGCCGGTCCCGCCGCTGAGCGCCGACGCCGGCGCCGCGCCCGGTGCGTCGCCGGGGCCCGGTGCGCACGGCCGGCGCGCTGCTCGTCGGCGTGTACGACGGCGACCGGTTGCACTACGCGGGCAAGGTCGGCACCGGCTTCGACGGGCACGTGCTGCACGACCTGCGGGCGCGCTCCGACGGGCTGGCCGCCGACGGGTCGCCCTTCGCCGACGCCGCCCGGGAGAGGGTGCGCACTGGCTGCGGCGCCACTGACCGCGCGTCAGGCCGCGCTCCCTGGGTACCCGGCCCCCATGGCTTCGGAGACCACGGTGGACAGGACCTCGCAGGCGGGCGAGCCGGACTTCTCGGCGCTCGACACCGCCGTCCTCGACGTCGACGGGACGCTGGTCGACACCAACTACCACCACGCGCTGGCCTGGTTCCGGGCCTTCCGCCGGTTCGACGTGACGCTGCCGGTGTGGCGGCTGCACCGCGCGATCGGGATGGGCGGCGACCAGCTGGTCCCCGCCGTCGCCGGGCAGCGGTTCGAGGAGGAGCACGGCGACGCGGCCCGGGACGCCTGGGGCGAGGAGTTCGCGCCGCTGCTGGCCGAGATCCAACCGTTCGAGGGGGTCCGGGAGCTGCTCGCCGCGCTGCGCGACGCCGACCTCAAGGTCGTGCTGGCCAGCTCGGGCAAGCCGGAGCACGTCGACGCCTACCTCGACCTCTTCGGCGGCCGCGAGCTCGCCCACGCCTGGACGAGCAGCGAGGACGTCGAGTCGACCAAGCCGCAGCCGGACCTGATCGGGGTGGCGATGGAGAAGGTCGGCGGGCGCAGCGGGCTCGTCGTCGGCGACTCGGTGTGGGACTTCGAGGCGGCCGGCCGCGCCGGGTGCGCGGGCTACGCGATCCGGACCGGCGGCTTCTCGGTCGACGAGCTGCGGGAGGCGGGCGCCCGGGAGGTGTTCGAGTCCGTCCCGGAGCTGCGCGACCACCTCGTCAGCGCGCTCGGACGGCGATAGCCGGGTCCTTCGCCTCGCCGTACTCCTCGCGCAGCGCCGGCAGCAGCTCGGTGCGCGCGAACTCGAGGAACTCCGGCTGCATCTCCCCGCCCACCTCGACGAGGGCGACGTGGGTGAAGCCGGCCTCGACGAACGGGCGCACCGCCTCCACGTGCGCCGACACGTCCGGCCCGCAGGCGATCGCCGAGGCCACGTCCTCCTTGCGCACGAACTGCGTGGCCGCGGCGAACCCGGCGGTGCTCGGCAGCTCGGCGTTGACCTTCCACCCGCCGGCGAACCAGCGGAACAGCGCGTGGGCGCGGTCGACGGCGGCGTCCGTCTCCGGGCCCCAGCTGATCGGCTGCTGGCCGATCTTGGGCAGGTCGGCGCCCGCCGCCCGGTCCCAGCCCTGCACCAGGTCGGGCTCCGGCTGCACGGCGACCATCGCGTCGGCGAGGGGCGCGTACCTGTTCACCGACTGGGCGCCGGACACCGCGAGCGCGAGCGGGACGCCGTCCTCCGGGCGGTCCCACAGCTTGGCCGAGTCGACCCGGTAGTGCTTGCCCTCGTAGGTCACGTACCCCCCGGCGAACAGCCCCCGGATGATCGCGACGGCCTCGTCGAGCATCTCCTGGCGGACGTCGGCCGTCGGCCAGCCCCGCCCGACGACGTGCTCGTTGAGGTTCTCGCCCGAGCCCAGACCGAGCGTGAACCGGCCCTCGGACAGCAGCGCGACCGTCGCCGCCTTCTGCGCCACGACGGCGGGGTGGTACCGCATGATCGGGCAGGTCACGTAGGTCATCAGGCCGACCCGCTCGGTGGCGGTGGCGACGGCGCCCAGGACGCTCCAGGCGTACGGGGCGTGGCCCATCTCGTCGAGCCACGGGAAGTAGTGGTCGCTCATCACCTCGAAGTCGAACCCGGCCCGTTCGGCCGCGACGGCGTCGGCGACGAGCTCGCGGGGCCCGCGCTGCTCGGTCATCAGGGTGTAGCCGAAGGAGGTCATGGCCGGCGGGTACCCCGCGTGGTCGCGACGACCCGTCCGGCCGGCCGATCCCCGTGCCGCGCAGCGGGGTTCGGCCCGCCGGACCGGGGTAGTCGGGCCGCGATCCGGACGGAAGGAGCGCAACGGTGCTCAGCAGCAGGGAACGGGCCGCCCTCGCGGCGATCGGCCGGGTCCTCGAACGCGAGGACCCCCGGCTCGCGCGGCAGCTCACGGCCGACCCCAGGGAGGTGCCCGGTCCGGTCGAGCCGAGCCCCGGTCGTCCCGCCGCCGCGGCCCCCGTCCCCGACCCGGTGCTCGGGGCGGGCGCACCCGCGGCCGCCGACGAACGGGCCGNCGCACCCGCGGACGCCGACGAGCGTGCCGAAGGCCGGGGCGGCCACGGTGCGGACGCCGGCGAGGAGGACGAGGAGGCGGAGCCGCCCGGTGGCGGCGCCGAGGTCGCCGGGATCGCCGCGCTGGCCGTCGTGGCGGTCCTCGGGCTGCTCGTCGGCCTCGTGGCCGGGCGGACGGGGTGGGCGCTGATCGGGGCGGCCATGGCGTTCGTGAGCGGACTGTGGTGGCGCTGCCTGCGCCGCCGGGATCACGGCGGCCCCTGCGACGGCTCCTGCGCCGGGGCCGGGGGTGCCGACTAGCACCGACCGGCGCCGACCGACGCCGACCGACGCCGACCGACGCCGACCGACGCGGACCGGCGCGGACCGGCTCCGTGGGTGGGCCCGGAGCCGATCACGGCCCTCGGCGATACTGCTCGCGTGGCGGTGCGGACGCTGGGCGTCGAGGAGGAGTTCCTGCTGGTCGATCCGGACTCGGGCGAACCACGCGCCGTGGGGTCCACCGTGCTGCGCCGCGCAGGCTCCGCCGACCTCACCGCCGAGCTGCAGGCCCAGCAGGTCGAGACCGCGACCGATCCCTGCCGCGACCTCGGCGACCTGCTCGGCGAGATCCGCATCCGGCGCGGGGAGGCCGCGCGGGCGGCCCGCGCCGCCGGCGTCGAGGCCGTACCGCTCGGCACGCCACCGGTCCCCGCGGAGCCGCACGTCTCCTCGGACGCCCGCTACCGGGCGATGGTCGAGCGCTTCGGGCGCACCGGCAGCGAGCAGCTGACCTGTGCCTGCCACGTGCACGTCGCGGTCGGGTCGGACGACGAGGCGGTCGGCGCGCTCGACCGGATCCGGCCCTGGCTCGCGGTGCTGCTCGCGCTGTCGGTCAACTCGCCCTTCTGGCGCGGCACCGACACCGGCTACGCCGGCTTCCGCACCCAGGTCTGGGGCCGCTGGCCCTCGGCGGGACCGACCGGGCCGCACGGCTCCGCGGCCGCCTACCGCGAGCTCACCGAGACCCTGCTCGGCACGGACACCCTGCTCGACGAGGGCATGCTCTACTTCGACGCCCGCGTCTCCGCCCACCACCCCACGCTCGAGGTCCGGGTGGCCGACGTGTGCCGCGAGCCCACGGACGCCGTGCTCGTGGCCGCGCTCACCCGCGCCCTGGTCGAGACGGCCGCCCGGGAGTGGGCGGACGGCGTGCCGGCCGACCCCGTGCGCGTCGAGATCCTGCGGCTGGCCGCCTGGCGGGCGAGCCGCTCCGGGCTGGACGAGGAGCTGCTGCACCCGCACACCTGGCGCCCGGCCCCGGCGGACGAGGTCGTGCGCGCGCTGGTCGACCACGTCGGGCCGGCCCTGCGCGAGGCCGGCGACCTCGACACCGTCCGGGAGCTGTGGCAGGCCCTGGCCGCCCGCCGGCCCGGCGCGACCCACCAGCGCCGGGCCTTCGCGCAGGGCGGCGACCTGCGGTCCGTGGTGCGGGACGCGCTGGCGGCGCGGGACTGAGCCGACCGGCCGAGGGCGCTAGGAGGCCTTGCGGCGCGAGCCCGAGGAGGACTTGTCGCCGCTCTTCCCGCCCGACTTCCCGGACTTCTTCCCGCGGGCCTCCTCGACGCTGCGCTGCAGCGCCTCCAGCAGCGCGTTCGTCTCCGTGGGCTCCGGCGGCTCGGACTCGGTGACGATCTCCTTGCCCTGCTTCTTGTCCTCGATGAGCTGCTCGACGCGGTCGCGGTAGGTGTCGCGGTACTGCTCGGGCTTCCACGGCCCGCTCATCGACTCGATGAGCTGCGTGGCCATCTTCAGTTCCTTCTCCCCCGGCTTCGTCCGGCGCGTGGGGACGTTGTCGAGCTCCGACGGGTCCCGGACCTCGTCGGCGAAGTGCAGGGTGTGCAGCGCCAGGACGGCGCCGTCCGCCCGCACCGCGGCCAGGTACTCCTTGCCGCGCATCACGAACGTGCCGATCGCGGCCTTGTCGCCCTTGGTCATCGCCTCGCGCAGCAGCGCGTAGGGCTTGCGGTACTCGTCGCCGGTCGGGGCCAGCCAGTACGTGCGCTGGAAGTACACCGGGTCGATGTCGGCGAGGTCGACGAAGTCGGTGATGTCGAGGGTGCGGGAGCGGCCGGGCGCGATCTGCTCCAGCTCCTCGGGCTCGACCACGACGTACTCGCCGTCGCCGACCTCGGCGCCCTTGACGATGTCGTCGTACTCGACCTCCTCGCCGGTGCGCTCGTTGACCCGCTGGTTGCGGATCCGGTCCGAGGTGTCCCGCTGGAACTGGTGGAAGTGCACGGTGTGGTCGTCCGTCGCGGTGAACAGCCCCACCGGGATCGACACCAGCCCGAAGGTGATCGAGCCCGTCCAGATCGCGCGTGCCACGCCGCCTCCCTCGTCCGTCCCGGACGCCCCGGGCGCCGGTCGTGTACCCGGGACCGCGCCCCGGCAGTCCTCGCGCCCTCCTGCCTACCGGGTCCCGGCCTCCGGGCCCAGCAGGTTGCCGAGCGGACCCAGGTCGATGTTCAGGTCGCCCGGCTCCAGTCCGAAGTGCTCGCGCAGCTCGACCATCGCCTCCTCGAGCCGCATCAGGCCCAGGCCGAGCTGCTCGATCTTCTCCTCCGGCAGGTCGCCGGCGTCGACCCGGCGCAGCGCCTGCCGCTCCATGAGCTGGCGGAGCAGCTCGACGATCGTGAGGACGAGCCGGCCGAGGTCGCGGCCGACCGTGTCCGGCTGGGCCTCGACGCGGCGGGGCAGCTCAGGCACGCCGCACCTCCGCGACGTCGACCTGGGCACGTTCGGCCTCCGCGAGCGCCTCCGCCGGCGGCGCGTGGCCCTCGTCGAGCTTCGCGACCGAGCTGATCAACGCCCGGAGCGAGACGTGCACGAGGTCGACGTCCGCGAGCGAGATCGTGATGTCGCCGGTGAGCATCACGCCCCCGGAGAGCAGCCGGTCCAGCAGGTCGACGAGGCTCAGCTCGTCGTCCGGGTGGAGGGGGAGCTCGCGACCCCGACCGTCAGCTCGGGCGAGCGTCACGACTCCCCCAGCGTGGCGAAGGAGAAGGGCGGCCACGGCCCGGTGAGCTCGACCGTCGCCCCCTCCGCCGCCACACCGGCCAGCGCGGCCCGGAACTCCTCCTCGCCGGCCACGTCGACCAGGTACGTCGCGTTGAGCACCATCTCCTGCTCGCGGCCGCTGAGCCGGGCGTCCTGCGGCTTCATCCGGTGCGCGCCCGCCGCGACCCGCGCGAGCGTCTCGTCGATCCGGTCGGCGACCGCCCGGGCGCGCTCCCGGGCCCGCGCCCCGCGGTCCCGGTCGGCGCGCCGGCGCAGCAGGTACGCGGTGCCGGGCCTGCCGGAGGGCTCGGGCTCCTCGGCGGGCGCGTCGGGCTTCGCGTCGACGTAGACCTTGACGCCCCACTCGCGCCGGTCGCGCACCCGGTCGAGCACGGCCCCGAACTCGGCCGCCCGCTCGCGCAGCATCGCCGCGACGGCCTCGTCGTCCCGGTAGACGGTGGCGAGCCGCAGCGGCGCGGTGGGCAGCCCGGCCCCCGCCTGCACGATCACGGCGTGGTGCGCGCGGGCGAGCCGCTCGATGCGGCCGAGGTCCTCCATCGCCCGGGCCAGCGCCGCCTCGTCGAACTCCTCCTCGCGCACGGTGCCGACCACGGCGACGAGCGGGCCCTCCGCGACGAGCCGGGGCGCCTCGCCGTCCACGCCCGGCCCGGCGGGCGCCTCCGCCTCCCCGCGCCGCACCGCGTACAACCAGACCAGGCTCACTCCCGCTCCCCCTGCTCCTGCCGGGCTCGCGCGGTGCGCCTCGGGGCCGGCTCGGGCTGCGCCTCCGGCTCCGATCCGTTCCCGAGCTCGCGGTTGCGGGCGGCCTCGAGGTCGCCGATGCGCTGCCGCAGCCTGCGGTTCTCCTCGTTCAGGTCCCGCTGGCCGGAGCTGAGCGTCGGGTCGTGCTCCCACCAGTCGATGCCCATCTCGCGGGCCTTGTCGACCGAGGCGACCAGCAACCGGATCTTGATGGTGAGCAGCTCGATGTCGAGCAGGTTCACCCGGATGTCGCCGGCGATCACGATGCCCTTGTCGAGCACGCGCTCGAGGATGTCGGCCAGGTTCGTCGACTCCACGCGGTGCTCGGGCGGGCGCGCCGTGCGTCCCGGTAGCGGAAGGCCTCCGGTCGTCATCGTCCTCCTCCGTGCAGCTGCCCGCGGCTGTGCCGGCTGATCCGCTTGTACCCGTGGAGGTCGCCGTGCTCGTCGACCTCCGCCTCGAAGACGGCCAGGATGTCGGCCGAGTCCGGGATGCGGCGCGTCTCGACGACCTCCACGCCGATCCGCCAGCCCTCGCCCTGCCGCTCGATCGACACCACGGACTCCAGCTCGCGGCCGGTGAGCGCCACGATCTGCTCGGCCGCACGGCGGGCCGCCTCGGCCGGCAGCACGGCACGGGAGCGCCCGCGCCTGCGCGCGGGCGCCGTGCCGTTGCGCGCGGTGCCGTCGGGGGCTCCGTCGCGCGCGCCGTCCGGCGAGCCCTCCCGCTGGCCGGCCCGCTCGCCCCGGCGGGCGGCGGTGCGGCGAGCGGGGCGCTCGCGTCCGGTGTCCTCGTGTCGTTCCGTCATCCGTCCCCGTCGCTCAGGCGCGGCGCACCATCAGCCGCTGCAACAGCTCGTTCTCCCGCTCGGCCGCCTCCTCCTCGGTGAGTTCGCCCGTCCGGCGCGCCTCGTCGACCCACTCCAGCTCGGCGCGGATCCGGGCGGGGTCGTAGTACTGCTGTTCGGCCTGGTCCTGGATCTGCTCCGCCAGCCACAGCACACCGCGCACCGGTGCCAGCGGCAACCCGAGCAGACCCGACACGAGCCCCACCCTCGCTCACTCCTCCGGGACGAAGTCGTAGGGGGCGAGCGGCCCGAGCAGACGCAGGTGGAGCCACTCGCCGGTGTCCGCGCCCAGCTCCTCGACGGCCTTCTCGAACTCCTCGGCGCCGTCCCGCCGGACCAGGAACGCCGCGTTCACGACGTCCTCGGGCTGGGTCGGGGTGGTGGTCGAGACCGCCTCCGCGAACGGGCCGATCCGGTCGACGATGTCCTTCGCGTCGACCTCGCGCCGCTCCTCGAGCGCCTTGACGATCAGCTCGCCCAGTTTGACGCGGTCGTAGTAGGCCGCCTCCTCGGGCACCCCGCGGATGCGCTCCTGGAGCTCGCGCACCCCCGAGTCCTCCTCCACGATCTCGCGGAGCAGGACGTCCTGCTCGTAGCGGCCCTTGAGGGTGTACTGCACGGTCCCCTCGAGCTGGTCCAGCGCCCGGACGAACCGGTCGTGGTGCGGCGTGAGGAGCTCGTCGACGACGCCCTCCTCCTCGATCACGGCCGGGAACCGCATCGGGAGCACGGTCGTGCGCGCGGCCACCGAGTCCACCACGGCCTCGTGGGCCACCAGGTCGTCCCGGGTGCCGAGCGGGCGGTCGAGCGGCACGTCGCCCACGATGGCGGCGACCTTGTCGTGCGCGACCGTGGTGACCGTCCCCGAGGGGCCCAGCCCCACGAGGTCGTCGGGCAGCTCGGCGTCGGACCGGACCAACCCGTAGACGTACGTCGCGCTCACGCCTCACGCTCCCGCGTCCGCTGCGGCCGCCGCCGACGCGGCGCCTCCTCCCGCTCCTCCTCGCGGTCGTTGCCGCCCAGGAGCTCCCCCACCTTGTCGACGGCCGCGTCGAGGGCCCCGGAGGTCTTGCCCTTGGCGCCGCCCTCCATCATGCCCTGGGTGAGCTCGGTGAGGTCCTTGCCGCCCTTGCCCTTGCCGTACAGGTCGAGCCGGTTGGTGGCCTCGGCGAACCGCAGGAACGTGTCCACGCTCGCCACCACCACGCGCGCGTCGATCGTGAGGATCTCGATCCCCACCAGCGACACCCGCACGAACACGTCGATGACCAGGCCCTTGTCGAGGATCAGCTCGACGACGTCGGCGAGGCCGCTCGAGCCTCCCCCGCCGCGCTGCACGCCACCACCCGTCTGCGTCGCCACCGTCATCGGTCATCGACTCCTTCCGCCGGCGCCCGCGGGCTGCCGGCGTGCGGTACGGCGGCGGGCCGGGGGCGGCTCCTCGTCAGGTTCCTCGTCGGCCTCGGCGGCCTCGTCCGCGGGCGCGGTGTCCTCGTCCGCCTCGTCGGCGGGCTCGGTGTCCTCGTCGCGCGCGCCCTCCTCGCCCTCCTCGTACTCGTCGGCCTCGTCCGCCTCGTCGTCGTAGTCGCCCTCGTCGGCGTAGTCGCCCTCGTCCTCGGCGTACTCGCCGGCCTCGTCCGCGGGCTCCTCGTCGTAGTCCTCGTCGTACTCGGCGGCCGGCTCGGCCTCCTCGTCGTATTCCTCCTCGGGCCCGGTGCCCTCGTCCTCGGCGTACTCGCCGCGCTCCTCGGGCTCGCCCTCCTCCTCGCGGGCGCGCCGCTCCTCCTCCAGCGCCTCCTCGTGGGTGGTGACGACCTCGGCGTCCCGGATCTCGCCGCGCCAGCCCTCGATCTCGTCCTGGTGCAGCATGGCCGTGGTCATGGCGTGCCGACGGAAGTGCTTGAACTCCAGCCGGGCGCGGCGGCCCTGGGCGCGCCAGATGTTGCCGGTGCGCTCGAACAGGCCCTGCGGGTGGTACTCGAGCACGAGCAGCACCCGGGTGAGGTTCGGGCCGAGCCCGGTGAAGCTCACCGCCCCGTCCACGTGCCCCTTGGGTCCCTTCGAACGCCACATGATGTGCGAGTCGGCGACCTGCTCCATGGTCGTCGCCTCCCACTCGCGGTGGGACCAGAAGACCTTCGCCTTCCAGTGGGTCTTCTCGTCGGTGATCTGGTCGACGCTCTCGACCTTCTTCATGAAGCCCGGGAAGTCGGCGTACTGCGTCCACAGGTTGTAGGTGGTGCGCACCGGGAGGCCGACGTCGATCTCCTCGACGATGTTGGTGAGCTTGACCTTCTTGCCGCCGCCGCTGCCGCCGCCCCCGCCCTCGGAGTCGTCGTCGCCGCCCCCGCCGAACAGGCCGGTCACCTTGTCCTTGATCCCGGAGAAGAAGCCGCCGCCCTTGCCTCCGCCGTCGCCGTCGTCGTCGCCGGACTCGTCGTCCGGGTCGCCGTCGGCGTCGTCGTCCTCGCGGCGGCGGCCCAGGGCCTCGCGCACCCCCGTGCCGCCGTTCTCCGTCACGGTGTCGAGCCGGTCGGTGAGGCTCGTCACCCGTTCGGTCGCGGCCTCGGCCGCGCGCTGCACGAGCAGCGACAGCAGGCGCCCGCCGGCGTCCTTCAACGCGTCGGCCGGCAGCGCC
>NZ_JBHSQK010000022.1:0-20439 GCF_042658055.1 Pseudonocardia lutea | reverse complement strand
GAGGCTCTGCTTCTCGAGATCGGTCAGGTCGGCCATGTCGGCTCTCGTCCTTCCGGGACAGTCGGTCGCTCGGCTGGGCGGAGCGGTGGTGCTCCTCCGCCCGCGGGGGCGAGGAGCCGGCCCGGCGAGATGCCGGCCTGCCGACCGCCGATCACGACGACGGCGTGGTGCGTCCCGACCGGCCGCCGCTCCTGCTCCGCCACGCGGCACAGTCAAGCGACGACCCGTGTCCGGGATGTTTCCCCCGGAACACGGGCGTGTGAGGCGCCGTTACCGCTCGGTTGCCGTTCCGGCCTGCCGGCGCCCGAGCCGCGAGTGCGAACGGCCGTAGACGAAGTAGACCACGAAGCCGACCACCATCCACACCAGGAACCGCAGCCAGGTCTCGACGCTCAGGTTGAGCATCAGCCACACGCACGCCAGCACGGACAGGATCGGGACCAGCGGGACGAGCGGGGTGCGGAAGGCGCGGTGCAGGTCCGGGCGCGTCCGGCGCAGGATGATCACGCCCACCGACACCAGCACGAACGCGAACAGCGTGCCGATGTTGACCATCTCCTCCAGCGCGCCGGCCGGGAAGAACGTGGCGACCAGGGCGACGACGGCGCCCACGAGCACGGTCGCGCGCACCGGGGTGCCGTGCCCGCCGGTCCGCGCGAGCCCGCTCGGCAGCAGCCCGTCCCGGGACATCGCGAAGAGCACCCGGATCTGCCCGAGCATCAGCACCATGACCACCGTCGTGAGGCCGACGAGCGCGCCGATCGAGATGATCGCCTCGGCCCACGTCACGCCCAGCTCGCCGAAGGCCGTGGCGAGGGTGGAGTTCTCGTCGAGCTGGGTGTAGCTGACCATGCCGGTGAGGACGAGCGCCACGGCCACGTACAGCACGGTCACGATCGCGAGCGAGCCGAAGATGCCCCGCGGCAGCGACTTCTGCGGGTCGCGGGTCTCCTCGGCGGTGGTGGCGACGACGTCGAACCCGATGAACGCGAAGAAGACCAGCGACGCCGCGGCGAGCAGGCCGTAGATGCCGTAGGTGCTGCTGCCCCCGCCGCCGAACAGCGACAGCAGGGATTGCGTGAGCCCGGACTTGCCCTCGCCGGCCGGCGCGGCCGGCGGGATGAACGGCGTGTAGTTCGCCGCCTTGACGAAGGCGAGGCCGACGATGATCACCAGGAGCACGATGCCGACCTTGATCACCGTGAACACCGCGCTGACCCGGCTGGAGAGCTTCGTGCCGAGGGCCAGCAGCGTGGCGAGGACCGCGACCAGGAGCAGGGCGCCCCAGTCGAAGGCGAAGAACCCACCGAGGGAGAAGGAGGTCGGCACGTCCAGCCCGATCACCCCCAGCACCTGGTGCAGGTACTTCGACCAGGCCTTGGACACCACGGCGGAGCCGACGGCGAACTCCAGCACCAGGTCCCAGCCGATGATCCAGGCGATCAGCTCGCCGAAGGTGGCGTACGAGAAGGTGTAGGCGCTGCCCGCCACCGGGACCGTGGAGGCGAACTCGGCGTAGCAGAGGGCGGCCAGCCCGCACGCGATCGCCGCGATGACGAACGCGAGCGAGACCGAGGGCCCCGCGACGGTGCCGGCCGTGCTGGCCGCGAGGGTGAAGATGCCGGCCCCGACCACGACCGCGACCCCGAAGACGATGAGGTCCCAGGTCGTCAGGTCCTTGCGGAGCTTGGTGTCCGGCTCGTCGGTGTCCTGGATGGACTGCTCGACGGACTTCGTGCGCCAGATCCCCCGACGGTCGCCCACGGTCGTCATGGCCCGGGAGATTACGGCGATGTGCCCCGCACGGCATTCGCTGGCCGGCGAGGTTCGTGGATGCGGACGGCTCCTCGGTCGTCCGTCCGCACCCACGGCGCGGGCCGCGCGTCGGGAAGGCTCAGCGGAGGATCTCGTCGACCGGACGGAAGGCCAGGTCGTGGGCGCGGGCGACCTCGGCGTTGGTCAGCTCGCCGGCGTGCGTCGACAGGCCCTGGGCCAGGGCGGCGTCGCCGCGCAGCGCCTCGCGCCACCCCTGGTCGGCCAGCCGCGTGACGTACGGCAGGGTGACGCTGGTCAGCGCGTGGGTGGAGGTGTGCGGCACCGCGCCGGGCATGTTGGCCACGCAGTAGAAGACCGTGTCGTGCACCCGAAAGGTCGGGTCGGCGTGCGTGGTCGGCCGGGTGCTCTCGAAGCAGCCGCCCTGGTCCACCGCGATGTCGACGAGGACCGCGCCCGGCTTCATCCGCGCCACCAGGTCGTCGGACACCAGCGTCGGGGCCTTGGCGCCGGGCACCAGCACCGCGCCGATCACCAGGTCCGCGTCGAGGACGGCGTGCTCGACGGCGTAGGCGGTGGAGTGCACCGTCTCGACCCGGCCGCCGTAGCGGGCGTCGAGTGCGCGCAGCTTGTCGACGTCGAGGTCGAGCACGGTCACCCGCGCCCCCATCCCGACGGCGATCTGTGTGGCGTGCGAGCCGGACACCCCCGCACCGAGCACCACGACGTGCGCCCGCGGCGCGCCGGGCACGCCGCCCATCAGCACGCCGCGCCCGCCGGCCGCGCTGAGCAGGTGGTACGCGCCGACCTGCGGCGCGAGCCGGCCCGCGACCTCGCTCATCGGGGCGAGCAGCGGCAGCCTGCCGTCGGCGGTGCGGACGGTCTCGTAGGCGATCGCGGTGGTGCCCGCGGCGAGCAGCGCGTCCGTGCACGGCCGGGACGCGGCCAGGTGCAGGTAGGTGAACAGGGTCAGGTCGGACCGCAGCCGGTGGTACTCGCCGGCCACCGGCTCCTTGACCTTGAGCAGCAGCTCGGCGGAGCTCCAGACGGCGTCGGCGTCGGCGAGCAGCTGCGCGCCGGCGGCCTTGAACTCCTGGTCGGGGATGGACGAGCCGAGGCCCGCCCCCTGCTCGACGACGACCTCGTGGCCGCGCCGCACCAGCTCGTGCACGCCCGCCGGCGTCAGGGCGACCCGGAACTCGTTGTCCTTGACCTCGCGCGGCACCGCGATCCGCATGACCCGTCCTCTCCTCCTGATGACCGGCTGAGCGACCGGCTGTCGTGCCGAGTATCGAAGAAACAGCGTCTCCATCGGAACAAGAGCGCAGGAGATTCTGTACTCTGCGCCCATGCCCGAAGGATCCACGACCGGATCGGTGTCGAGGGCCGGCCGGCCGAACGATGTGCGGCCGCCGCTCGACCCCGTCGACCGCGCGATCCTCGCGGAGCTCGAACGCGATGCACGGATACCCAACAACGCGCTCGCCGAACGCGTCGGGATCGCGCCCTCCACCTGCCTCACCCGGGTCCGCGCGCTCCGCGAGCGCGGGGTCATCCGGGGCTTCCACGCCGACGTCGACCCGGCGGCGACCGGCCGCCCGCTGCAGGCGATGGTGTCGGTGCGGCTGCAGGCCGCGGCGCGGCGCCGGATGCGGGAGTTCGAGGAGTTCGTGACCTCGCTGCCCGAGGTGCGCGACTGCTTCTTCCTGGCCGGGGTGGACGACTACCTGCTGCACGTCGCGACGGCCGACTCCGCCGCGCTGCGGGACTTCGTGGTCGCACTCAACGGGCGCGAGCAGATCGCCAACACGCAGACCAGCCTGATCTTCGACCACGTCCGGCCCCGGCGCGGGTACTGACCGCGCCCTACGGTGGCGGGGTGCCCACCCCGCTCCGCCTCGACCGCACCTTCGCACTGGCGCCGGGCGAGGCCGTGGCCCGCCTGCTCGACCGCGACCTCTACGCCGACCGGCTCGCCGCGGTGGGCGGCCCCGGGGCCGAGCTCCGCGCGTTCGAGCGCGAGGGCGACCGGCTCCGCATCCTGCTGCGCCAGGGGGTGCCGGCGGGGTCGCTGCCGGCCTCCGTCCGTCGCTTCCTCGCCGGGGCGCTGGTGCTCGAGCGGGAGGAGCGCTGGCAGGTCGCGCCGGAGCGGGCCGACGGCCGGTTCACCCTGACCGCGGCGGGGGCGCCGGCCCGGGCCGAGGGCGACCTCCGGGTGGAGGCGGACCCGGCCGGCAGCGTGCTGCGCATCGACGGCGAGGTCGAGGTGCACGTGCCGCTGCTCGGCGCGGCGATCGAGGTCGTCGTCGCCGACCGGGCCCTCGCGCTGATGGGCGAGGAGATGCGCTGGACCGCGGAGCGCCTCGGCGGATGAGGCCCGCTCAGGCCTGCTGCAGCCGTGAGCGGTCGAGGTCCGGCTCGAGGTAGATCACCCGGGCGTCGGGCACCGCCGCGCGCACCCGCGCCTCGGCGTCGTCGATCGCCCGGGCCACGGTCTCGACCGACGAGCCGGGCGGCAGCGCCAGCTTCGCCGCGACCAGCAGCTCCTCGGGGCCCAGGTACTGGGTCTTGATGTGGATGACGCGCTCGATCTCCGCGCCCTTCTCGAGCTCGGCGACGATCGTCGACAGCACCGGGCGCGCGGCCCCCTCGCCGATGAGCAGGCTCTTCATCTCGACGATGAGGATGACCGCGATGACGCCGAGCAGGGTGCCGATGCACAGCGTGCCGACGGCGTCCCAGACCGGGTCGCCGGTGAGGACCGACAGGCCGACGCCGAGGAGCGCGAACACCAGGCCGATCAGCGCCCCGGTGTCCTCCAGCAGCACCACCGGCAGCTCCGGGACCTTGGCCTGCCGGATGAACTGCCACCAGGTGCCGTTGCCCTTGAGCGGGCGGGACTCCTTCATCGCGGTGCGGAAGGAGTAGGCCTCGAGGCAGATCGCGACCACCAGGATGATCACCGCGACGAGCGGCGAGGTCAGCGGCTCGTGCGACTCCAGCTTGTGGATGCCCTCGTAGATGGCGAAGACCGAGCCGAGCGTGAACAGCAGCAGCGCCACGACGAACGAGTAGAAGTAGCGGTCCCGGCCGTAGCCGAAGGGATGCTCGGGCGTCGCGGCCCGGCGGGCCGTGCGGCCGCCGAGCAGCAGCAGGCCCTGGTTCGCCGTGTCGGCCACCGAGTGGACGGCCTCGGCGAGCATCGAGGACGAGCCCGTGACGACGAATCCTACGAACTTCGCGAGCGCGATGCCGGCGTTCGCTCCGAGCGCCGCGAGGATCGCCTTGGTACCGCCGTGTGCCGACACGTTTCGCCCCCTGGGTCCGGATCGTGCGGCGGAAGGATATCCGGACGACCCGCGGTCAACCGCGCGCGTTACGAGTCGGCGCGGAGACCGTCGCCCGCGAGGTAGAGCTGGGTGCCCGGCGCCGCGCTCTCGACCTCGACGCCGGTGTCCGCGGCCGCGAGGAACAACGCCCCGCCCTTCGGCAGCTCCAGGACCTCGCCCCCGGCCCGGACGCACGCCTTGCCGCCGGTCGCGAGCAGGATCCGCGCGCCGCCGTCGGGCACGGGGAGGCAGCCGGTGAGCCCGTCGTCGGACTGCCAGCTGCGCAGCAGGAACTCCTCGGCGGGCGTGTCGTACCGCGTCCACGGCCCCTCGGGCTGGCCGGTGTGCACCGGCGGCGGCCCCGAGGTGAAGTCGAGGACGCGCAGCAGCTCGGGGACGTCGACGTGCTTGGGGGTGAGCCCGCCCCGCAGCACGTTGTCGGAGTTCGCCATGAGCTCGATGCCGGCGCCGGCCAGGTAGGCGTGCAGGTTGCCGGCCGGCAGGTACAGCGCCTCGCCGGGGGCCAGGACAACCCGGTTGAGCAGCAGGGCCGCGAGCACGCCCGCGTCGCCGGGGTAGCGCTCGGAGAGCTCCAGGGCGGTCCGGGCCTCGAGCGCCCAGTCCCCGCCCGACGGGTTGTCCCGGGCGGCGAGCGCGACCGCGCCCTTCTGCAGGGCCGGGACCAGCTCGTCGAGCAGCGCCTGCGGCAGGGTGATCCAGGTGGTGAACAGCGCCCGCAGGCCGTCCGGCCCGGGCTGGGCGGCCAGCAGGTCGACGTAGGCGGACAGCTCCGGCACGTCGAGCGCGCGCAGCAGGCCGAGGGTCTCCATCGGGTCCCGGAACCCGACGAGCGCGTGGAACTCGGTGAGCGCGCAGAGCAGCTCCGGCTTGTGGTTGGCGTCGCGGTAGTTGCGGTCCGAGGCGTCGACGGGGATGCCGGCCGCGTTCTCCCGGGCGAACCCCTCCCGGGCCTGGTCGAGGCTCGGGTGCGCCTGCAGGCTCAGCGGCTCGTCCGCGGCCAGGACCTTCAGCAGGAACGGCAGCCGACCCTCCCACCGGGCGCTGCGCTCGGCGCCGAGCAGCCCCTCCGGGTCGCCGGTGAGCATGTCGAGCAGCGACTCCCGGGCGCCGTCCGCGCGGACGATCCGGGACGGATCGCCCGGGTGCGCACCCAGCCACATCTCCGCCTGCGGATGCGGAGACGGCACCGGCTCGCCGAGCAGATCGGCGATCACCGTGCGCGATCCCCACGCGTACGGCCGGACCGGGTTCTCCAGCAGCTCCAAGGCACTTCCTCGCTTCGTGCGGCGGTCGGCCCGTCAGGCCGGTTCGATGGCCCGGGTGGCCAGGCCGAGGTAGACGGCGGCGATCTCCAGCCGGGAGGCCAGCAGGGCGGCCCGCAGCAGCACCGCGTCCCGGGTGCCCCGCGGGACCTCGTCCACCGGGTGCTGCAGGTCCGCGGGCCAGCCGCGCCCGGTGCGGCGCACCGCGACCTGGCCCGGCTCCTCCTCGGCGGTCGCGAGCAGCACGACGCGGACCGGCGGCGCATCCGGCCCCGGGTCGTCGAACGGGTCGCGGAAGATGTCCTCGCCGCGGTCGGCCAGGTCGACGGCCCGGCGCAGGGCCGTGGCCGAGGCGGCCTGGGCGATGTCGGCGGCGTGCGCCACCACGCCGGCGTGGGTGGCCAGCGCGGTCGCGCGGTGCCCGGCGACCGTGGTCGCCGCCGCGTCGGCGCCCCAGAGCAGCGGGGTGCGCTCGGCCAGCCGCAGCGCGAGCGACTTCGCCGGGTTCATGAACGGCTCGTGGTTCGGCTGGTTGCGTTCGGCCTCGGCGTCGAGCGCGTCGGCCAGCGGGTCGAGCGCCGGGTCGAGACCGCCCGGCCACAGCCCGAGCGCGGCCACGACGGTCAGCCCGACGGCGAGCGCCCGCGGCAGGTCCAGGGCGGGCGGCACCGGGATCCGGGGCTCGACGAACCGGGCGCGGCCGGCGCCGGCGGAGGCCACCGGACCCTCGGCCGGCGCGGAGAGCACCACCTCGGCCCCGCGCCCGACGGCCCGCGAGACCGACTCGGCCAGGTCGACGTCCGCCGGGTCGGCGGAGTGGGCCAGCACGACGTCGAGCGGGCCGATCCAGCCGGGGACGAGGTCCGCCACCACGACCGGGACCGGGCACTGCGGCCCGAGCAGCGCCCCGATGATCTCCGCCGCCGCACCCGACGACCCCGGCCGGCGCAGGAACACCAGCGCCCGCGGCCGGTGTCCGGCCAGGGCGGCGACGCCCGCCTCGGCCGCGGCCTGCGCCGCGGAGCGCACCTGGGCCCCCGCGGTCGCCGCCGCACGCAGCACCCCGCCCGTGTCCGCGGAGGCGAGCGCGGCGGGGTCGCCGAGCAGGGTGTCGTCGAGCACGGTCGTCACCCGGGGTTTCCGGTGTTCTCGGGAGGCAGCGCGGTCTCCGGGGGCAGGGCCTCGTCGAGCAGCAGCACCGGGATGCCGTCGACCACCGGGTAGCGGCGCCCGCAGGCGGTGCACACGAGCTGGTCCGCCGCCGGCCGCAGGGGTGCGTGGTCCTCCGACGGGCAGGCCAGGATCTCGAGCAGCTGGGGGTCGAGCTGTACGGCCACGGTTCTCCTCACCTCACGTGCCGTTGATGCTGCCAGGGCGCGGGCGGGCGCGCCGGGTCCGTCCGGGGTACCCGAGCGGGCGTGATCGATCCGGGTGATCGATGCGTGTCCCGGCGGCGCGCCGCCCGCCCCGCTCAGGCGCGGACGATCGCGAGGACCTCGTCCCGCAGCGCCGCGACGGCGGCGTCGTCGGCGGCCTCCACGTTGAGCCGCAGCAGCGGCTCCGTGTTCGAGGCGCGCAGGTTGAACCAGGAGCCGTCCGAGAGGGCGACGGTCAGGCCGTCGAGCTCGTCGAACTCCACGCCCGGCCGGTCGTAGGCCTCCCGCACGGCGGCGACCCGGTCGGCCTGGTCGGCGACGGTGGAGTTGACCTCGCCGCTGGCCCGGTACCGCTCGTAGGCCGCCATCAGCCCGGACAGCGGCTCCGGCTGCTCGCCCAGCGCCGCCAGCACGTGCAGCGCCGCGAGCATGCCGGAGTCGGCCTTCCAGAAGTCCCTGAAGTAGTAGTGGGCGGAGTGCTCGCCGCCGAA
The DNA here is from genome assembly GCF_042658055.1 of Pseudonocardia lutea. Lineage (NCBI taxonomy): Bacteria > Bacillati > Actinomycetota > Actinomycetes > Pseudonocardiales > Pseudonocardiaceae > Pseudonocardia > Pseudonocardia lutea. The sequence continues at coordinate 12,187 of NZ_JBHSQK010000022.1, read as the reverse complement.
CACGGCGCCGGTGTCGGCCATCGTCTGCTTGATGAACGAGTGGCCCACGCGGGTGCGCACCGGGGTGCCGCCGTGCTCGCGGACGATCTCCGGCACGGCCTTCGAGGTGATCAGGTTGTGGATCACCGAGGCACCGGGGTCCTTGGCCAGCTCGCGCACGGCGACGAGCGCGGTGATCGCGCTGGGGCTGACCGGCTCGCCGCGCTCGTCGACCACGAAGCAGCGGTCCGCGTCGCCGTCGAAGGCCAGGCCGAGGTCGGCCCCCTCCGCGACGACGGCCTTCTGCAGGTCGACCAGGTTCGCCGGGTCGAGCGGGTTCGCCTCGTGGTTGGGGAAGGTGCCGTCGAGCTCGAAGTACAGGGGCACGACGTCGAGCGGGAGGCCGCCCAGGACCTCGGGCACGGTGTGGCCGCCCATGCCGTTGCCCGCGTCGACCACCACGCGCAGCGGCCGGATGCCGCTCAGGTCGACCAGGCCGCGCAGGTGGGCGGCGTAGTCGGCGAGCAGCGCGCGGCGGCGCACGGTTCCGCCGCCGGGCCCCGCGGGCACCCCCTGCTCGACGGCCTCGCGGATCGCCGCGAGCCCGGTGTCCTGCCCGATCGGGGTCGCGCCCGCCCGGCACAGCTTGATGCCGTTGTACTTCGCGGGGTTGTGGCTGGCGGTGAACATCGCGCCGGGCACGCCGAGACTGCCGGCGGCGAAGTAGAGCATGTCCGTGCTGGCCAGGCCGATGTCCAGGACGTCGAGCCCCTGACCGGTCACGCCCTCGGCGAACGCGGCCGCGAGACCCGGCGAGGAGTCCCGCATGTCGTGGCCCACCGCGACCTCGGTGACCCCGGGGTCCTCGGCGCGCAGCAGCCGGGCCACCGCCGCTCCGACCTCGCGGACCGTGTCGGCGTCGAGCTGCTCGCCCACGACGCCGCGGATGTCGTACGCCTTGACGATCTGGGACAGGTCGGGCACGGGACCGGAGCCTAGCGGTCGGCCCCGACGGCCCGCGGGACGGCCGCGACCACGCGCACCGGTCGGACGGCGGAGGGTGACGCGCCCGGTCATTCCTCCGGCGGGGTGGGCAGCACGCGCAGGTGCCCACGGCGCCCGGTGGTCGCGCCCGGGCCGGCGGTGACGGTGGTCGAGGCCTCGATGGGCCGGTCGGCCCGGCCGGCCTCGCGGACGGCCTCGGCCAGGGCGGTCAGGTCGTCGTCCGTGTGCTGCGGCGGCGCGAACTCGCCCTCGAACCGGACGACCTCCCAGCCGCGGGGGGCGGTGAGCCGGTGCGCGTGCGCGGTGCACAGGTCGTAGGTGTGGGGCTCGGCCTGGGTGGCCAGCGGCCCGACGACCGCGGTCGAGTCCGCGTAGACGTAGGTGAGAGTGGCCACCGCGAGCTCGGTGCAGCCGCTCCGCGAACACCTCCGGACACTGAGCACGTCCCCGACGATAGCCCCCCGCGCCGACGGTTCCCGGCTGCGACGCGCGGGGCGGCCCCACCCGCCCGGGCGCCGTACGGGCGGCGACGGCATGTTGCATCGGAACGGCGGCCGCCGGCCGGGCCGTATCATCGCCGGGTGACGACCGCGCGCCGCATCCCGCGCCGCTCCCCCCGCCGGCGGGACCGCCGGGGCCGGGGCCTGCGCGGCCTGCTGTACCCGGTGACCACGCCCTCCTTCCGCACCCGGGCCGAGCGGTTCGACGCCCGGGTGCTCGAGGCGCTCGAGCCGATCGAGCTGCGCTGGGGCCCCGAGCTGGTGGACCTGGACCTGGCCGTCGACGAGGTGCCGGAGGTCGACCGGACCTCGCCCGAGGAGGTCGTCTGGGGCACCGGGGTGCTCGCCGACGCGGGCGTCCCGCTGGCCCAGCTGGTCCCCGCCGGCGTCGACCAGGCGGGCCTGCCCTCCCGCGCGCGGATCGTGCTCTACCGGCGGCCGCTGGAGGCGCGGGCCCGGGGCGGCGCCGACCTGGGCGACCTGCTGCACGAGGTCCTGGTGGAACAGGTGGCGGAGTACCTCAACATCGAGCCCGACGCCGTCNCGACGCCGTCGAGGGCGGGGCGGACTGAGGGCGGGGCGGACTGAGGGCGGGGCGGACTGAGGGCGGGGCGGACTGGGGGCGGGGCGGACTGACCGGAGTCGCGCCGCGCCGACGCGTCACCGATCTCTGGTGGAGAGCCGACACACCCGGCCCGACATGCCCGCACACCCCGAAGGTTCGTGACACACCCTGTCGACCGGGTGTACCGCGCTCCTGCGGATGTGTCACGGGTCGGCGGCCGCGTCGGAGGACCGGGGACCGAGGGACACAGCGCGGGGTGAACGGGGGGCCGACACCGGTCGCTCGCTTCTCCGGGGAAGGCCTCCCACACCTCGCTGGGCGCCGTACACCCGGTCGACAGGGTGTGCGACGAACAGCCGGGGTGTGCGGCGGGGCAGGAACGGATGTGGCGGGCTGGAACGGGTGGGCCGGGCCGGGGCCGGTGTGGCAGGCCAGAACGGAGGGGCCGGGCCCGAACGGCTCGGCCGGGCCCGAACGGCTCGGCCGGGCCCGAACGAGTGGGCCGGGCCCGAACGGGCCGGGCCGGGGCGCGGCTCGAAGTGCTGGGCGGGCGGAGCGGTCGGCGGCGGGCACGCGAGAGCCCGGACCGTCGCCGGCTGCGGGCACGCAGCCGGACACGCGTCCGGGCTCGGACGAGGGCGGGCCGTGATGCCCGCCCTTCCGGTTCCTCCCCCGGCGCTGCTGTGTGCGCCGGGAGCGGAGGGTGCTTCTGGGTTACCCCGCTACGCCGACCTCAGCCCGCGGCCCGGCGCAGGCGACGGCGCTCCCGCTCGGAGAGCCCGCCCCAGATGCCGAACCGCTCGTCCTGCGCCAGCGCGTACTCCAGGCACTCCGCCCGGACCTCGCACCCCGCGCAGATCCGTTTGGCCTCCCGCGTGGAGCCGCCCTTCTCCGGGAAGAACGCCTCCGGATCCGTCTGCGCGCACAGCGCGCGTTCCTGCCAGTCCTGCTCACCGTCGTCCTGACCGTCGACCAGTGTGTCGATCAGGCGAAGCCCCTCCGTGGGGCCGATCCCGAAGTTCTCCGGAGCGCCCAACGTCGCTCCGATCGGGTCACCAATCGTGCCCGCCCCCGTGACGAACACGGTGTCCGTGAAAACGTCCACTCGCCCACCTCCCCGCGCCCGGCGAATGACACCGCTGTAAGTACAGCGTTGTCGGTCGGTTCACCGCAACCCGGGGCTGCCGACCGGGTGACGGCATCCACCCCTTCGGACACCCCTTCGGCAGAATGGTCAAGTGCGCGGAGTCCCGAACCGAATCAGTCCGTGGTTCCTGCTGCTCGTGGCGGTGACGGTGGTCGGCGGGGTGCTCTGCGTCGTCGGGACCGAGTCCGCACTGCAGGGCTCGACCGTCCTGCTCACGACCGGTGTGGTGCTGCTGGTGCTCGGCGGGTGGTGCGTCTCGCTGTGCCTGCACGAGTTCGGGCACGCCTACGTCGCGCACCGCGGCGGCGACCGCAGCATCGAGAACCGGGGTTATCTCACCCTCGACATCCGCCGGTACGCGAACGTCGGGCTGTCCTTCGTGCTGCCGGTGGTGTTCCTGCTGCTCGGCGGCATCCCGCTGCCCGGCGGCGCGGTCTGGATCAACCAGTGGGCGCTGCGCTCCCGCGGGGTGCGCTCGTTCGTGTCCTTCGCCGGCCCGGCCACCAACCTGCTCCTCGGCATCCTGCTGAGCGTCGCCGTGATCTTCGTGCCGATGAACGAGGGGCTGGCCGTCGGGCTGTCCTGCCTGGCGCTCATCCAGATCCTCGCGTTCGTGCTGAACATCCTCCCGGTCCCCGGGCTCGACGGGTACGGCGTGCTCGAGCCCTACCTGTCGCCGGAGGCCCAGCGGCTCGGCCACAAGGTCCGGCCGTGGGCCCCGCTCGTACTGTTCCTGCTGGTCCTCGGCGTGCCCGGGGTGTCGCGGGTGCTGTTCGGGATCGGGCAGTTCCTCTTCGCCCTGATCGGCGGGGACGCCCAGTACGCCGCCGCCGGCTACGGCCTGCTGCTGTTCTGGCGCTGAGCCGCCGCGGGCGTCAGGCCCGGGCGAGCGCGACCATCGCCGGCACCGTGTCCGCCTCCGCCGGCAGCGCGTCGAGCGGCCACCAGGCGAGGTCGACGGACTCGTCACTGATCGCGGGCACCGCGCCGGCGGGGGCGCGCACCAGGTAACGCACGTCCAGGTGCCGGGTCGGCACGCCGAGGGAGCAGGTCACGGGATGGACGTCGACGTGCAACGGGTGCTCGGCGATCTCCAGCCCGGCGATCCCGGACTCCTCGGTCGCCTCGCGCAGCGCGGCCGCCCGCAGGGACGCGTCGCCCGCTTCGCAGTGCCCGCCGAGCTGGATCCAGCGCCCGACACGCGGGTGCAGGGTGAGCAGGGTGTGCTCGCCGGCCGCGTCGAGCACCAGCGCGGACGCGGTGAGGTGCCCGGCCGCGCACTCCCGGGCGCAGGCGTCGTCCGGGCGGGCGAGGCAGAAGGCGATCAGGGCCTGCTGCAGCGCGGCCTGCCCGGCGTCGGGCGGCGACCACGCGCGGAGCTCCTCCACCGCGACGGCCGGGCTCACCATTCGAGCAACCCCGCGGCCGGGTCGGCGGGTGGACGCGGGCCGATCGCCTCCCGCGGCACCCCGAGCGCGACCGCACCGAGCGGCTGCCACTCCTCGGCCAGCCCGAGCTCGGCCCGCACCACGTCCGGGGCGAAGATCGTGGATCCCACCCAGCACGAGGCCAGCCCCTCGGCCGCCAGCGCCACCAGCAACGACTGCACGGCGGCCCCGCCGGCGACGGTGAACATGTCCCGCTCGGCGGCGCGACGCGCCTCGTCCGGGTACTCGTGGGCACCGTCGCCGGTGCGGAAGGGCAGCACCAGTTCCGGTGCCCGCCGCAGCAGGTCACCCCGCGCGAGCCGACGCTCGACCTCGTCCGCGGGGCGCCCGTCCGCCTCCAGATCGGCGCGCCACCGCGCACGCAGCGCGTCGAGAAGCGCGGTGCGCCGCGCGCGATCGCGCAGCCAGACGAACCGGAAGGGTGTGCTGTGGTGCGGCGCGGGCGCGGTGAGCGCGACGCCGACGGCCCGGCGCACCGCCTCGGCCGGCACCTCCTCGGGCGCGAACTCGCGGACGCTGCGGCGCAGCAGCACGGCCTCGCGCCGGCCCTGCGCGAGCGCCTCCTCGGTGCCGAGCCAGAACAGGTCCTCGTCGACCGGGCGCACCAGGTCGCGGGCGGTCGAGCCGTCCTCCCGCACGCCGAGCCCGCGCACGACGGCCACCGGGGTGCCGCCGAGCTTGCCCTTGACCAGGTCGGCGGCGCCGGCCACCTCGTCGGCCAGCGCGACCTCGGTGACCAGCAGCTCGTTGCCCTCCGCGTCGACCGCGCCGCCGTAGCGGTGCAGCACGGTGAGCCCCGCGGACCCGATCGCGACGTCCGTCTGCCCGACGCGCCACGACCTGCCCATGGTGTCCGTGACCACGACCGCCACCTCGACCCCGAGCCGCTCGCGCAGGCCCTCGCGCAGCCGGGCGGCGCTCGCGTCCGGGTCGACGGGCAGCAGCGCCAGCTCGTCCCGCCGCACGTTCGAGCCGTCGACCCCGGCCGCGGCCTGCACGATCCCGAGCTTCGACGCGACGATCAGCGTCCTGCCGCGGCGGGCCAGGACCCGCTCGGTCTCGCCCTCGACGAGTCGGCGGCGCAGCTCGTCGCGCTCCTCGGGGTCCGTCGGCGCGGGGACGAGCCGGCCCTCGGCCTTGGAGAAGATCTTGCTGGTGACCACGACGACGTCGCCGGGCTCCAGCCACGGGGCGGCCTCGGCGACGGCGGCGGCCACGTCGTCCCCCGGGCGGAACTCCGGCAGCCCCGGGACCGGCAGGATCCGCAGGCCCTCCGCGGCCCCGTGGTCGGGGACCGGGGACGGAGCCGGGAGAGCGCTCACGGGGTGACCCCGGCCAGCTCGAACGCCGCACGTGCCATGTCCGCGGTGGCCTCCACGTCCGTCATCAGCAGCGGAACCGCCCGGGTCTCCGCGCCCTCGACCTCCGCGGTGTCGCCCGAGTGCACCAACCAGCCGTCGAGCAGGCCGCCCTTCGCCCGCCCCCCGTAGTGCCGGCCGACGGCCTCGGCGGTGGTGTCGACGCCGATGGCGGACAGGCACGCGTCGGCCATGCCACGCAGCGGGCGGCCGCCGACGATCGGCGACAGCCCGACGATCTTCGCCTTCGTGCCGACCAGGGCCTGCGGCATCCCCGGGACCTGGATCATGGTGCCGATGCTGACCACCGGGTTGGACGGCGCCACCAGCACCACGTCCGCCTCCGCGATCGCCTGGGCCGCGGCGGGCAGGACCTTCGCCTCCTCCGCCCCCACCGACGCGAACCGGTGGGCCGGGAACTTGGCCTGGTGGCGCACCCACCACTCCTGGAAGTGCACCGCGATCTGCGGCGGCGCGTCCTCCGCCGGCTCCGGGTTGTCGATCACCACGTGCGTCTCCACCCGGTCGTCCGTGGCGGGCAGCAGCCGCACGCCCGGCTTCCAGCGGTGGCACAGCGCCTCGGTGACCTGCGAGAGCGGGTAGCCCGCGCGCAGCATCCGGGTCCGGACCAGGTGGGTGGCGACGTCCCGGTCGCCGAGCCCGAACCAGGTCGGGTCCGCCTCGTAGGCGGCCAGCTCGTCCCGCACCGCCCAGGTCTCCCCGGCCCGGCCCCAGCCGCGCTCGGAGTCGATCCCGCCGCCCAGGGTGTACATGCAGGTGTCGAGGTCGGGGCAGATCCGCAGGCCGTGCATCCACACGTCGTCGCCCACGTTGACCACGGCGGTGACCTCGTGCGGGCCCTCGCCGGGCCCGACGGCGGGCAGCCCGAGGGCGGCCTTCACGCCGAGCAGGAACCGGGCGCCGCCGACGCCGCCGACCAGGACCGTCACCTTCACGGCGCCAGGCTACGTCGGACCCCCGACGCTCAGCGTGGGAGGACCTCGGTGACGGCGGCCACCACCTCGTCGGACTCGGGCTCGGTGCGGGGGCGGAAGCGCGCCCTGACCGCCCCGTCCGGGGCGACGAGGAACTTCTCGAAGTTCCACTGCACGTCGCCGGCCTCGCCCGAGTCGTCCGCGGCGGCGGTCAGGGCCGCGTAGAGCGGGTGCCGGCCCGGCCCGTTGACCTCGATCTTCTCGGTCAGCGGGAACGACACGCCGTAGGTGGTGGAGCAGAACGTGGCGATCTCCTCCGCCGTGCCCGGCTCCTGCCCGGCGAACTGGTTGCACGGCACACCGAGCACGGTGAAGCCGCGGTCGGCGAAGCGCTCCTGCAGCCGCTCCAGGCCCTCGTACTGCGGGGTCAACCCGCACCTCGAGGCGACGTTGACCACGAGGACGGCCTTGCCGTCGAGGTCCGGGAGCGGGCTGCCGTCGAGCGCGGAGAGCGCGGAGAGCGCGGAGTCGAGAAGGGCCACGTCCACGAACCTACCCGCCGACGATCTACATCTCGCGGAAGTCGCGGGGGCTGAACCGTGGCCCGAAGCGCGGGCGGCGGAACCCGGAGATCTCCACGTACCGCACGGCGCGGTGGCGCTGCGGCGTGTACGGGGCCAGCACCTCGAGCATCCCGCGGTCGTCGAGCGGGCGGCCGACGAGCGCCCAGCCGACCACCGTGGGGATGTGGAAGTCCCCGAAGCTGACGGCGTCGGGGTCGCCCCAGGCGCGCTGGGCCACCTCGGCGGCGGTCCAAACGCCGATGCCGGGGATGCGGCGCAACAGGATCCGGCCCTTCTCGCCGCCCAGCTCCACCGCCTCCTCCAGCCGGTGCGCGACCGCGGCGGCGGCGAGGATCGCCCGGCGCCGCGCCGAGTCCACCCCGGCCTTGTGCCATTCCCAGTCCGGGATCGAGCGGATCTGCGCGGGCGTGGGCGGGACGCGCATGCCCCGCGGCATCGCCCCGGCCGGCCCGGGAGCGGGGTCGGAGAAGCGCCAGCAGAGCTCGCGCCAGGAGCGGCGGGCCTCGATGCCTGTGACCTTCTGTTCGAGGATCGCCGGGACCAGCTGGTCCCACACCCGGCGGGTGGAGCCGAGCCGGATGCCGGGCAGCCGCCGGGCGGCGTCGGCGATCAGCGGATGGTGGGCGACGAACGACTCCGGCTCGTCCCGCGCGCCGAGCAGGGCGGGCAGGCCGTCGAGCTCCCACCGCGCGCCGGGCCCCCACGCCGCGGCGACGACCGTGCCGTCGCTGCGCCGGGACATCCGGACCGTCGCGGGCCCGTCCGGCGTGGTGGACACGCGCCAGATCGCGGAGCCCTCGCCGACCGAGCGCCAGGACGGGTCGCCCCGCCCGCGCCGCAGCGGGGCGAGGACCCCGGCGAGGTCGAGCCGGAAGTCCGGCCGCCACTCGCGCTCGATCACCCGGCCACGGTAGCCGGGTCTCAGACGTCGGCCGAGAACCGGACCCCGTGCGGCGGCAGCTGCACCTCCGGCCACACCCGCACGCCGCCCTTGAGCTCGCAGTGCGCCCCGACGACCGCCCGGTCGCCGATCACCGCGTCCCGCACGTGCGCGCCCGCCTCGATCCGGGCGCCGGCGCCGACCACCGAGCTCTCGACGACCGCGTTCGGCTCGATCACCGCGCCGTCGAAGACCATGCTGCCCTCGACCTTGGCGCCCGCGCCGATCACGGCGTCGCGGCCGACGGCGGTGCCGCCGAACACGAACGCGTCCTTCGCCACGGTCGCGCCGGGCAGCACGATGGACTCGCCCGCCGGGCCGGGCAGCGCCGCCGAGGGGGCGACGCCGCGGACCAGGTCCGCCGAGCCATGGACCAGGTCGGCGGGGGTGCCCATGTCGCGCCAGTAGGCGTTGTCGACGTGCCCGCTCACCCGCGCGCCCGCCTCCAGCAGGCCGGGGAAGGTCTCGCGCTCCACCGACACCACCCGGCCCTGCGGGATCTCCTCGATCACCGAACGCCGGAAGACGTAGCAGCCGGCGTTGATCTGGTCGGTCGGGGGGTCCTCGGTCTTCTCCAGGAACGCGAGCACGCGGCCGTCGCCGTCCGTGGGCACGCAGCCGTAGGCGCGCGGGTCCTGCACCCGCACGAGGTGCAGGGTGACGTCCGCCTCCGTGCGCCGATGAGTGTCGACGACGGCGGTGAGGTCCGTGCCGCACAGCACGTCGCCGTTGAAGACCATGACGTTCTCCGTCGTCAGGTGCTTGGCGACGTTGGCGATCCCGCCACCGGTGCCCAGCGGCTGGTCCTCCACGACGTAGGTGAGCTCGAGGTCGAGCGACTCGCCGTCGCCGAAGTGCTCCTCGAACGTCTCCGCGAGGTACGAGGTGCCCAGCACCACGCGGCGGACGCCCGCGGCGCGGATCCGGGAGAGCAGGTGCGCGAGGAAGGGCACACCCGCGGTGGGCAGCATCGGCTTCGGGGCCGACAGGGTCAGGGGGCGCAGACGGGTGCCCTTGCCCCCCACGAGCACGACGGCCTCGACGTCGTCCAGCACGAACGGTCCTCTCGTCAGCCGGCCGGTCCCCCCGGTCCGGTTCCGGTCCTACGGCTCTTCCTGCCTCGTCCTACTGGATCGCCGAAGCACGTCCGCGCGTGACCCGGGCCCGCACCGCCAGGCCGGCCCGCACGGCACCCCGCAGCGGGGCGTTCCGGAGGCCGGGATGGCGGTCGGCCAGGTAGCGGTACGCGCTGCGGTGGTGCTCGGCCAGCATCCGCGCGGACACCTCCGGCTTCGAGGTGGACACCCCGCCGGTGTGCACGACCTCGGCGGTCGGGACGTAGACGTTCAGCCAGCCGGCCCTGCCGAGCCGGTCGCCGAGGTCGACGTCCTCGAAGTACATGAAGTAGCGCGGGTCGAACCCGTCGACGGAGTCGAAGGCGGTGCGGCGCAGCAGGAGGCACGAGCCGGACAGCCAGCCCGCGGTGCGCTCGCCGATCGCCGCGGCGGCCTGCCGGTACTCCTGCGACCACGGGTTGCCGGGCCACACCCGGCCCAGGACGGCGTGCCCGGCGCCGTGGCCGAGGGAGGGCAGCAGCCGCGCCGACGGGTAGACGGCCCCGTCGGGCTCGCGGATCAGCGGGCCGAGCGCGCCGGCGCGCGGCCAGCGGGCGCCGGCCTCGAGCAGCGTGTCGATCGCGCCCTCGCCCCAGACCAGGTCCGGGTTGGCGACGACGACCCATCCGACCTCCGGGCCCAGCCCGGCGACCGCACGGTTGGCCGCCGTGCCGTAGCCGACGTTCTCGCCGATCCGGAGCAGCTCGACCCCGTCGCGCTCCGCGGCCCGCTCGGGCGCGCCGTCGACGGAACCGTTGTCCGCCAGCACGACCCGCACCGGACGCGCGGTCGCGGCCTTGAGCGAGTCGAGGAACAGCTCGAGGGTGTCGCCCGGCGAGTACGTGACGGTCACGACCGCGAGCTCGTCCCCGTACGTGCGGACCGCCGACTCCATGGCGGCTCACCCTAACGGTCGCGCCCGCGCGGCCGGTGCGGGGTCGCGGCCGCCCACGCGCCTGCGCGCGGGACGTGGTGCTCCGGCACCACCGACGGCGCACGGGCGCCGGAGGCGCACCCTCAGTCGTCCGTCGGGTCCACGCCCTCGAGCTCCGCGAGGGTCTCGGCCGCCGCGCGGTCGCCCCAGCTCACCGCCATCTCCAGGTACCAGCGCGCCGCGTCGGGGCGGCCGGTGTCGAGCAGGAAGCGGCCGATCGTCCCGGCCCAGCCCGGCTCGTTGTGCCGCTCGGCCTCGAGGTACTCGCGCTCGGCCCCGTCGAGGTCCCCGCGGGCCAGCAGGAAGGCGGCGTACGCGGTGTGCGTACGGACGGCGCCGAGCCGCCCGGCGCGGCGGTAGAGCGACTCGGCCTCCTCGGTCCGGCCCTGGACGGCCCGGACGTCGGCCAGCGCGACGAGCGTGTCCGGGCGCCCCTCGTCGGCGTAGCGCTCGGCGGCCTCCACGGCGGCGGCGAGGTCCTCCGCCTCCAGGTGCAGCGCGACGAGGTTGTCGGGCGCCTGACCGTCGCCCGCCTCGGCGGCGTCGGTGAGGACCCGGACGGCCTCGGCGAACCGGCCGTCGGCGTACAGCAGGAGGGCGAGGTCGTTGGCCGCGGGGAGCTCGCGCTGCGCCACGGCGAGGCGCAGCATCTGCTCGGCCCGCGTGTGGTCCCCCAGCTCGGCCAGCGCGACGCCCAACCGGCCCGCGAACTCCAGGTGCCCCTGTTCGAGCAGCGGCGCGAGGAACTCGATCGCCGCGGTCCAGCTGCCACTGTCCAGATAGGCCCGGACGAGCAGGTCGACCGAGCCGGGTTCGCGGACGGCGACGGCGCGGCGCAGCGGCTCGATCGCCTCCCACGCCCGGTGCTGCTCCAGCAGGGCGCGCCCTGCGGTCGTGAGCGGGCCCTCCGGGGGCGGCACCGGGATCCGGCGCACGGCCGCCCTGTCGGGCCCGTCGGGTCTCTCGGCGGCGTCGGTCCGGGCGGTCCCGTCGGGCTGTGCGGTCATGGGCCCCTCACGGGTCGCAGAGGTGCGAGATGTGAATGGTCTCACTCCCCCAGGGCTCCGGCAGGACGGAGCGGCGTTCACCCTAGATGATCACGCGGAGATCCACCGTCGTCACTCTCCGGGGTGGACGATCGCCCAGCGGTGATCTCCGTGGGCCGACACGCCGGGCGGCGCGCCGCGATCATGCCTCCGGATGCTGCACCCTCTAGGGGCGGTCGGGTGGCGGCCGTGGGACCGGCCCGACGTCCGGGAACGAGGAGGAGGTGGCGTGGACCCGACCACGGGTGGCCGCTCCTCCTCCGGCGGTCCGCGGCGCGAACGCCGTCCCGGGGCCTCGGCACTCTTCGGCGAGGGCGGCAGTCTGGCCGCCGGCGGCCCCGACCGTTCCCCGCGGGCCCGCGCGACCGGCTCGACGGGACGGTCGGACTCGGCTGCCGAGGAACGACGAGCGGCCTCCTCCTCCCGCGACGGCGCCGCGGCGGGGCGGGCCGGTTCCTCCGGTCGCGGGTACGGGGACCCGGCCGGGCGGGGGTCCTCGGCCCGTGACCGCGGCTCCGACGGATGGTCCGGACGGTCCGGACGGTCCGAACGGTCCGCCTCCGGGTCCCGTGGCCGGTCCGCCGACACCGGCCGGGACGACTCCCGCCGCACCGGGGCGGGCCGGGGCGGC